>DASZYF010000064.1:0-22473 GCA_035545535.1 Mycobacteriales bacterium
TGCACCAAGGCGAGCACGAAGGACACTCCCTGCGGGGCGCTCGGCACCGACGTGAAGTCCGGCTCGGTCGTGGCCAACCCGAAGACCACGGGGACGGCGCAGACGCAGATCGTCACCAACGACTGGGTCGTCGACCTCGACTTCCGCAACTCGCACTTCGCCCAGCTGACCCGTCTCACGGCGGGCGCCAACCAGTCCGGCATCGCGGTGGCCATCACCCTCGACGGGATCGTGCAGTCGGCGCCGTACAACGAGACCGAGATCGACGGCCCGGTCGAGATCTCCACCTTCACGCAGAAGCAGGCGCAGGACCTCGCCAACGTGCTGAAGTTCGGCGCCTTGCCGATCTCCTTCGGCAACGCGCCGCAGACGCAGACGATCAGCGCGACGCTCGGTCACGACTCGCTGAACGCCGGCCTCCTGGCGGGCGCCATCGGCCTCGCGCTCGTGATCATCTACTGCTTCATCTACTACCGCGCACTCGGCTTCGTCACGATCCTGTCGCTCGCCGTCTCGGGTTCACTCGTGTACGCCACCGTGGTGATCCTCGGCAAGGCGATCGGCTACACCTTGTCGCTCGCCGGCATCGCGGGCTTCATCGTGGCCATCGGCATCACGGCCGACTCGTTCGTCGTCTTCTATGAACGGTTGAAGGACGAGGTTCGAGAAGGGCGAACCGCCCGGTCCGGCGTAGAAGCCGGCTGGGTGCGCGCCCGGCGCACGATCCTGTCCGCCGACGCGGTGTCGCTGCTCGCGGCGGTCATCCTCTACGTCGTGTCGATCGGCTCGGTGCGCGGGTTCGCCTTCACCCTCGGCGTCTCGACGGCACTCGACCTCGTGACGGTCTTCCTGTTCACGAAGCCGCTCGTCACGATGCTCGTGCAGCGACCGTTCTTCTCCAGCGGCAAGTGGAGCGGCCTCACGGCGGCGGCGCCCAACGCCCCGATCCGCCGGCGCCCGACGACGAGCCGTCCGCTCAAGCCGCAGGGAGGCGAGCTGTGAGCGCCGACACCGCAGGTCTGACGCTGCCCACGCCGCGCATGGGTCTGCGCTCGCTCCCGCACCGGCTCTACGCCGGCGAGGTCAGCTACGACTTCGTGTCGCGTCGTCGGCGCTGGTACGCGCTGTCCGCGCTCATCCTGGTGGTCAGCCTGGCGTCGATCCTGATCCGCGGCTTCAACTACGGGATCGACTTCAAGGGCGGTTCCACGTACGACCTGCCGCGCAACGGGCACAGCGTCGCCGACGCCACCGCCGCCGTCTCGGCGGCCGGGGTCACCGACGCGCAGGTGCAGACCTTGTCGGACAAGCACTTCCTCATCACGACGAAGAAGACCACCGACCAGGCCCAGGTCAACAAGGTCATCACCTCGCTGTCGACCAGGCTCGGCGTCGGGGTGAACGACATCTCGCCGAGCACCGTCGGCGGGACGTGGGGCTCGGAGATCAGCAAGAAGGCGCTCGAAGGCCTGCTGATCTTCCTCGCGGGCGTCGTCGTCTACATCACCCTCGCCTTCCGCGAGTTCAAGATGGCGCTCTCGGCGTTCGTCGCCCTGCTGCACGACCTGCTGATCACGGCCGGCGTGTACTCGCTCGTCGGCTTCGAGGTCACACCGTCGACCGTCATCGCGCTGCTGACCATCCTCGGCTTCTCGCTCTACGACACCGTCGTCGTCTTCGACAAGGTGCGGGAGAACACCGCGAGGCTGCAGAGCGCCGGACGGGTCACCTATGGGCAGGCGTCGAACCTCGCGCTGAACCAGACGCTGGTCCGCTCCATCAACACCTCGCTCATCGCGCTCATCCCCGTCGCGTCGCTGCTGTTCGTCGGTGCGGGTCTGCTCGGCGCCGGAACGCTCAAGGACCTCGCCCTCGCGCAGTTCGTCGGCCTCGCGTCCGGCGCGTACTCGTCGATCTTCATCGCCACCCCGCTGCTCGTGCAGCTCAAGGAGCGCGAGCCGCAGATGAAGGCGCTCGCCGCGAAGGTCGCGCGCGCGGAGGCCGCCGGCAAGCCCGCCGGCACGCTGCGCCCGGCCGCGGTCGCCGCTACGGCCGGCTTCACCGCGGCGGCACCGGACGAACCTTCGGGTGGCACGGGTGTTCGCCCCTCGCCGCCGCCGCGCCAGCAGCGCCGCCGCAACCGCGGCCGGCCCTCCGGCAAGCGCCGCCGCTGACGATGTCCGATCTCGCGGAACGCGTCGCGGGGCTGGTCCGCGACGTCCCGGACTTCCCGACGCCCGGCATCCTGTTCCGCGACATCGCGCCGCTGCTGCGCGACCCCCAGACCTTCGGCGACGTCGTCGGCTGGTTCGCAGAGCGGGCCGCCCAGCACGGTGCCACCGTCGTGGTGGGCATCGAGTCCCGCGGGTTCCTGCTGGGCGCCCCTGCCGCATTGCGCGCGAACGTCCCCTTCGTCCCGGTGCGCAAGGCCGGCAAGCTCCCCGGACCGGTGCACGGAGAGGCCTGCACCCTCGAGTACGGAGAGACCGAGCTGCAGGTGCAGGTCGGAGCACTGCACGAAGGGGACCGCGTTCTGGTGGTCGACGACGTGCTCGCCACCGGTGGCACGGCGGGAGCGGCCGCGGCCCTGGTAAGGGCTGACGGCGCCGAGCCGGTCGAGCTGGCCGTGCTGCTCGAGCTCGAAGCCCTGTCCGGGCGCGGGCAGCTCGCACCGTGGCCGGTCTCGGCGCTGCTCGCCGTCTGAACCGGAACGGCGGCGAGTAGCGCAGGTCACTCGGTCGACGGAGGATCTCGCGCACCCGCCCGTTACGATTGAGGTTCGAACGAACATGCACCCGCGAGGAGCCGCCGCTTGGCCGACGCAGCGCCACCGACGCTGCCCGCGGGCCTCGACGAGGTCGGCCCGCCGGCGCCGGACGACGCTGCGCCCACTGAGGCGATGACGGCCGAGTCGCTGTCCGCCGAGCTGCCGCTGCAGACCGATGTGGTGCCGGACTCCGCTCTCCCGCCGATCCTCCGCCGCCCCCGGCCCGCTCCGCCGCCGCCCCGCCGCACCGTCGTCCGCGCGCTGCAGCGCCTCGGCGGCGCGCGCGGCCCCGGCACGCCGCTCGAGATCGAGCCACTGCTGCGCACCGTCCGGCGCCACCACCCGAAGGCCGACGTGCGCATCGTGCAGCGGGCCTACGAGGTGGCCGAAGAGGCCCACCGCGGCCAGCTGCGCAAGAGCGGCGACCCCTACATCACCCACCCCATCGCCGTTGCCGAGATCCTCGCCGAGCTGGGCATGGACGAGCCCACGCTCGCAGCCGCGCTCCTGCACGACACCGTGGAGGACACCCCCATCGCGCTCGAGGCGGTGCGGGCCGAGTTCGGCGAGCTCGTCGCGCTCGTCGTCGACGGCGTCACCAAGCTCGACAAGATCAAGGGCGGCGAGGCGGCCGAAGCCGAGACCATCCGCAAGATGGTCGTCGCGATGGCCCGCGACCCGCGCGTCCTCGTGGTCAAGCTGGCCGACCGGCTGCACAACCTGCGCACGCTGCGCTGGTTGCCGGTCGAGAAGCAGGAGCGCAAGGCGCGCGAGACGCTCGAGATCTACGCGCCGCTCGCACACCGCCTCGGGCTCAACACGCTGAAGTGGGAGCTCGAGGACCTCGCGTTCAACACGCTCTACCCGAAGCGCTACGACGAGATCGTGCGGCTCGTGGCCGAGCGCGCGCCGTCCCGCGACCAGCACCTGCGCGAGGTGACCGAGGCGGTCGAGCAGGCGCTCAGCGACGCCAAGATCAAGGCGACGGTGACCGGGCGACCCAAGCACTACTACTCGATCTACCAGAAGATGATCGTGCGCGGCCGCGACTTCACCGACATCTACGACCTCGTCGGCATCCGCATCCTGGTCGACTCCATCCGCGACTGCTACGCCGTGCTCGGCTCGGTGCACGCGATGTGGAACCCGGTGCCCGGCCGGTTCAAGGACTACATCGCGATGCCCAAGTTCACGATGTACCAGTCGCTGCACACCACCGTCGTGGGGCCCGGTGGCAAGCCGGTCGAGCTGCAGATCCGCACCCGCGGCATGCACCAGGTCGCCGAGTACGGCATCGCCGCGCACTGGAAGTACAAGGAGTCCGGAGGCGCGAAGCGACCGGCCGGGGAGCCCGACCCGACCGAGGCCGCCGCGGAGATGGCGTGGCTGCGCCAGATCATCGACTGGCAGCGCGAGACGACCGACCCTGTCGAGTTCCTCGACTCGCTGCGCTTCGACCTCCACGCCCGCGAGGTCTTCGTCTTCACGCCCAAGGGCGAGGTCATCGCACTGCCCGCCGGCGCCACGGCGGTCGACTTCGCGTACGCGGTGCACACCGAGGTCGGGCACCGCTGCATCGGTGCCCGGGTCAACGGTCGCCTGGTGTCGCTCGAGTCGACGCTGGACAACGGGGACACCATCGAGATCCTCACCTCCAAGGCGAGCACCGCCGGACCGAGCCGCGACTGGCTCGGGTTCGTCGCGTCGTCACGCGCGCGCACGAAGATCCGGCAGTGGTTCGCGAAGGAGCGCCGCGAGGACGCGCTCGAGGAGGGCAAGGACGCGCTCACCCGTGCGATGCGCAAGCAGGGCCTGCCGCTCCAGCGCCTCATGTCGGCCGACGCGCTCGGCGCCATCGCCACCGACCTGCGCCTGCCCGACGTGTCCGCGCTCTACGCCGCGGTCGGTGAGGGGCAGGTCTCGGCGCAGAGCGTCGTGCAGCGACTGGTGGCGGGTCTCGGGGGCACCGAGGGTGCGGTCGAGGACCTCGCGGAGACCGCGCTCCCGGACCGCATCCCGAGCCGTCCGCGTCCGCGCCAGCTGTCCGACCCCGGTGTCGTGGTCGAAGGCCTCGACGCGGGCGACGTGTGGGTGAAGCTCGCGCGCTGCTGCACGCCGGTGCCCGGTGACGACATCCGCGGCTTCGTCACCCGCGGCCGCGGCGTCTCCGTGCACCGCGCCGACTGCGTGAACGTCGCCGCGATGGCGAACGACCCCTCGTCGGCGCCGCGCACCATCAACGTCGCCTGGGCACCCAGCCAGGAGTCGGTCTTCCTGGTCGCCATCCAGGTCGAGGCGCTCGACCGGACCCGACTCCTCTCGGACGTCACGCGGGTCCTCTCGGACCACCACGTGAACATCCTGTCCGCGTCGGTCACCACCACCCGTGACCGCGTCGCGGTGTCCCGCTTCACCTTCGAGATGGGGTCGCCCGAGCACCTCGGGCACCTGCTGCGCACGGTGCGTGGCGTCGAAGGCGTCTACGACGTCTACCGCGTCGTGTCGAAGGCCGACCAGCCCTAGCAGGCTCCGGCAGACTCGGCCGGTGCGCCGCCCCCTCGTAGCCCTGCTCGTCTCCGTCGCGATCGTCCCCGTCGCCGTGGCATCCGTCGGCGGCGCGGTCGCCGCCTCCGGCCCGACCTACCGAGCCGACGACTACGCGGACGGTCAGGCGATGAGCATCCTTCCCCCGGGCGAGAACGGCCTGGTCACCGCGGCGCAGGCGCTCTCGACCGAGGCCGGCGGCGCCCGGGCGCCGCACAGCCAGGACGACCTCGACAAGTACGGGAACCTGCTCTACGGCTCCCCGACGGTGACCAACGCGACGCTGTCGCAGTACTTCGACGACGAGAGCTTCGGCGTCAAGCCGGCCGACGTCATCCGCTCCGAGAACCCCGAGCCGGGCGTCACGATCTACCGCGACGCGCGGGACGTCCCCCACGTCTACGGCGACTCCGACGCGACGATGGCGTTCGGCGCGGGCTACGCCCAGGCCGAGGACCGCCTGTTCTTCATGGACGTGTTGCGCCACTACGGCGAGGGCACACTCTCGAGCTTCCTCGGCCCGTCCTGCGACTTCGAGCAGATGGACCACGACCAGCTGCTGATCGCGCCGTACACGCAAGCCCAGGCGCAGGCCCAGCTCGATGCGCTGCCGGGGGAGTACGGCAGCGACGGCCAGGCCGCGAAGGACCTCATCACCAGCTACGTCGCCGGCGTCAACGCCTGGATCGACGCCGCGCTGCTCGACCCGGCGAACAAGCTCGACGCGGACTATGCCGCCGCGGTGCAGAACGCCGTGCCCACGCACTGGAAGCCCACCGACGTCGTCGCGATCGCCGCCCTCATCGGCGGCCTGCTCGGCAAGGGCGGCGGCGATGAGGTGCACAACGCGACCGCGCGGAGCTACCTGCAGGGCAAGTACGGTGCCGCTGGCGGTGCCCAGGCCTTCGCCGACCTGAAGCAGGACGAGGACCCGCTGGCCCCCAGCACGCTCGAGTCGGGCACGTTCCCCTACGAGCACCCGACGAAGGTCGACCCCGCGAAGACCGCGATCCCCGACTCGGCGACGCTCACCGGCGGTCCGACCGCGACGACGGCGAACTGCGACCTGACCAAGCCGAACGCCGCCGCGCTCAACGTGATGCAGGGGATCCGCGCACTGCCGCACGACATGAGCAACGCCATCGTCGTCGCCGGCTCGCACACCGACGACGGCCACCCCATCGCCGTCTTCGGCCCCCAGACCAGCTACTTCGCGCCCGAGATCCTCATGGAGGAGGACCTGCACTCGCCGCACTACGCCGCCGAGGGAGCGTCGTTCCCGGGCACCGGCCTCGTCGAGCTCGGTCGTGGTGAGGACTTCGCGTGGTCGGCGACCACGCCGAGCGTCGACGTCATCGACCAGCGCGTCGAGAAGATCTGCAACCCGTCCGGTGGCGCACCCGCCGCCAACGGGACGTACTACCTGCTGAACGGGCAGTGCGTGCCGATGACGCACGAGACCTTCGACGAAGGCGTCACCATCACCAAGCCCGGCGGGGTCGGCGCTCCTGCGGTCGTGAACCACGACATCTACCTGACGCAGGACGGCGGCATCGTGCAGGGGTGGACCACCGTGGGGGGCCAGCCGGTGGCCATCGCGTCGCAGCGCTCCACGTTCAACCACGACATCGACTCGGTCATCGGCTTCCTGCGTTGGGGCGACCCCGACCTCACCTACGACGCGAAGAGCTGGCAGAAGGGCGCGGCCGACATCGGCTTCGTGTTCAACTGGTTCTACGCCGACGACCGCGACATCGCGTACTTCTTGTCGGGCCGTGACCCGCTGCGGCGCAGCGACGTCGACCCGGACCTGCCGACCTGGGGGACGGGAGGTGCCGAGTGGACCGGCTTCCTCTCTGCCGCAGGGCATCCCCAGGCGATCAACCCGCCGAACGGGTACCTCGTCAGCTGGAACAACAAGAGCGCGCACGGCTTCAGTGCGGCCGACGACGAGCGCAGCTTCGGCCCCGTCTACCGGGCGCTGCTCCTCATCAACGGGCTGAAGGCGACGTTCAAGGCGCACCCGAAGGTGTCGCGCGCGCAGGTCGTCAAGGTGATGGAGAACGCGGCGAGCCAGGACCTCGACGGTCAGACGGTCCTGCCGCAGCTGCTCGCCTACCTCGGCAACCGCGCGGAACCACCGGGCGTGACTGCGATGCTGGCGCAGCTGCGCTCGTGGCTCGCCGACGGCACGCATCGCAAGAAGGCGAAGCCCGGTGATGCGCAGTACGCGCACGCCGCGGCCGTGGCGATCATGGATGACCTGTCGCCCGCGCTCGCGCGCGCGTTCTTCGAGCCGATCTTCGGCACTGCGACCAAGGCGTGGCCCACGCCGGCGCTCGGCTTCGACGAGGGCTTCGCGACGTTCCCGCTGTACTTCCAGAACACGCCGAACAACGGCGGGTTCCACCTCGGCAGCGCGTTCGACGGCGGCTACGAGAGCTACCTCGTGCGCGTCTTCGAGGAGCTGCGCGGTCAGAAGCCCAAGGATGCGTTCCGCGCGACGATCACGTCGCACCTGTGCGGCACGGGACCCACCGCGTGCCGCGGGGCCGTCGACACCGCGCTGGCGAACACCTACAACGCGCTCGTCGCCGCCAACGGCGGGTCGACCGACGTCGCGTCGTGGACGGCGTCGGTCGAGTCCAAGGCCGGCAACCAGGCGATGCCCGTGTTCGACGCGCTCGTCTTCCGACCCATCGGCCTGATCGCCCAGCCGAACCTCGACTGGCAGAACCGGCCGACCTTCCAGCAGGTCGTCCAGTTCCCTCGGCACCGCCCGCGGGTCGGCGGGAAGCCGGCCACGAAGCCGGCCGGCGGCCGGCCGGGCCGCGTGACGAGGCCCTCCGGGTCGCTCGCGGCGACGGGGCTCGCAGGTGGTGCGGCCGCCGCTGCGCTGGCCCTCACCACTGCCGGACTAGCGGTGGGTGCTCGCCGACGCCGACGGGCTCGGGCTGGCTGACGTCTTCGGCGACGGCGACGGCGACGGCGACGCGGACGGGCTGACGGCCGGGCCCGGCGATGCGCTGGGCGATGTGCTCGGCGATGTGCTCGGCGATGTGCTCGGCGACGGAGACGGCGAGGGCTTCGGCGCAGCGGTCGGCTTGGGCTTGGGCAGCTTCGCGGTCGCCGGTCCCGTGCCGGGGACGCGGGGCATCTTCGGCTGCAGCCGCGCGAGGACCAGCTCGGCCGCCGTGTGCGGGCCGTCACCCGCGCGGCTACCCATCGCGAGCCAGGCGGCGAGCAGCTCGTCGGCCGTGCCGGTGACCGGTAGGCCCGCCTTCTGCTGCGCCGCCTGCACCGCGGCGACCGTGGTGGCGTCGTCCGTGCCGGTCGTGGGCACGTGGAGCAGCTTCTGCAGCACCTTCACGGTTGGCGACGTCGTGTTCGGGGCGACCGGCCAGCGCAGGCTCGCCGTCGGCCGGATGACCTGGCCGACGAGGGCGTTCGCGCGCAGCGGCGTGATGCGCACCTTGGCGCCGGTGTAGGGCGCCTCGACGATGAGGCCGCTGCCGAGGTAGAGGCCCACGTGGTAGACGTCCCACGCGTCGGTCGGGTCGGTCGCCCAGAAGACGAGGTCGCCGATGTGCGCCTGCGCGAGCGGGATGCGGGCGCCCGCCCTGATCTGGGTGCTCGTGACGCGGGGGAGCGCGATGCCGATGCTCGCGTAGGCATGCCGGGCCAGGCCCGAGCAGTCCCATCCGCCGACGCCGGTGCCGCCCCACTTGTACGGGACGCCGAGCTCGGCCAGTGCGGAGCGGGCGGCGGCGCGGCCGAGCAGGTTCGTCGTCGGCGCCGCGGGCGGCGTGGCCGGGACCACCGGCCAAGCCTTCGGGGTCATCGCCTTCACCGTGCGCGCGATGACGCCGGGGTCGATGTCCGGCACCCCGGTCTTCGGGCCGTGCGGGCCCGGCTTGGGCTCCACCGGGCAGGCCGCCCCGCCGAGGCCGAGGGCGCTCCACGTGGGGGCATCGATGACGGGGCCGGTCGGAGCGGGCGTCGAGGTCGCGGTAGGGGTCGCGCTCGGACCGGTCGTGCTGATGGCACTCCCCGATGCCGACGCCGAGGCCGATGCCGAGACCGACGGGGACGGCGAGCCCGTCGGCGTGGTGGCCGCAGACGGCGCCGGCGACGGCGAGGAGCTCGCGGCGGTGGTGACGCCGGCCTTGGCGAGTGCGGTGCGCAGCGCGGTCCAGGTGGCCGCGTCGGCGACCGGCCAGAGCGTCCCGGTGCGCGCGACCTTGAGCTTCGCCTGCAGCGTCTGCACCGCGAGGTGGGCCGCGCGGGCCGGGCCCGCGGGCACGACGGGGCAGACGACCTTCTTCGGCGCGGTCGGCGGGGGCGGGACGTGCGACGCGGCGAACGCGGGCGCGCCCAGCGGGGTGCCGACGACGACAGCGACGCAGGCAGCCGTCAGGGCTGCCGGGCGGGTCAGGTGGCGCGGCACCTCAGCAGCATCGGCAAAGACCCCTGATCACTGCAACCCCACCAGGCACAGGATCCCCAAGATTGGACATCTGGACGTCAGATGGCCAGGACACCTGCTGCGATGAAGGGTCAGCCCACCAGGTCTTCGACCGGCGGGCAGCTGCACATGAGGTTCCGGTCGCCGTGAGCGCCGTCGATGCGGCGCACCGGCGGCCAGTACTTGTCCTTGCGCAGGCTCGGGAGCGGGTACGCCGCCACCTCCCGCGAGTAGGGGTGGTCCCACACGTCTGCGCTCACCGACGCGGCGGTGTGCGGGGCGCCGCGCAGGGGGCTGTCGTCCGCGGGCCACTCGCCGGCTGCCACGCGGTCGATCTCGCCCTTGATGGCGACCATCGCCGCGATGAACCGGTCGAGCTCGGCGAGGTCCTCGCTCTCGGTCGGCTCGACCATCAGCGTGCCCGCGACGGGGAAGCTCATCGTCGGAGCGTGGAACCCGTAGTCGATGAGGCGCTTGGCGACGTCGTCGACGGTGACGCCCGTGGTCTTCGTGATCTCGCGCAGGTCGAGGATGCACTCGTGCGCGACGAAGTCGTTGCGCCCGGTGTACAGCACCGGGTAGTGCGGGGCGAGCGCCCGGGCGACGTAGTTGGCCGACAGCACCGCGACCTCGGTGGCGCGCCGCAGGCCGGCGGCGCCCATGAGGCGGATGTAGGCCCACGGGATCTGCAGGATCCCGGCCGAGCCCCACGGCGCACCGGACACCGGCCCGCTGCCGTCCGGACCGCACGACGGCACCACCGGGTGGCCGGGCAGGTAGGGCGCGAGGTGCGACCGCACCGCGACCGGGCCGACGCCGGGACCGCCGCCGCCGTGCGGGATGCAGAACGTCTTGTGCAGGTTGAGGTGCGAGACGTCCGCACCGAACGCGCCGGGCTTCGCGAGGCCGACGAGCGCGTTCAGGTTCGCCCCGTCCACGTAGACCTGTCCGCCGTGCTCGTGCACGACCGCGCAGATGTCGCGGATGCCTTCCTCGTACACGCCGTGCGTCGACGGGTAGGTGACCATGAGCGCGGACAGGTCGGCCGCGTGCTCGTCGGCCTTGGCGCGCAGGTCGGCGAGGTCGACGTTGCCGTCGTCGTCGCACGCCACCACGACGACACGCATGCCCGCCATGACAGCGCTCGCGGCGTTGGTGCCGTGGGCGCTGGACGGGATGAGGCACACGGTGCGATGGGCCTCACCGCGGTCGCGGTGCCACGCGCGGATCGCGAGGAGGCCGGCGAGCTCACCCTGCGACCCCGCGTTGGGCTGCAGCGAGACCGCCGCGTAGCCCGTGATCTCGGCGAGCCAGCGCTCCAGGTCGTGGATCAGTGCGACCGTGCCCTCGGCCTGGTCGAGCGGCGCGAAGGGGTGCAGGCCGGCGAACTCCGGCCACGTCACGCTCGCCATCTCGGCGGTCGCGTTCAGCTTCATCGTGCAGGAGCCCAGCGGGATCATCGACCGGTCCAGTGCGAGGTCTCGGTCGGCGAGGCGACGCAGGTAGCGCAGCAGCGACGTCTCGCTGCGGTGCGTGTTGAACACCGGGTGCGTGAGGTACGGAGACGTCCGGCGCACGGCGGTCGGCAGCGAATCGTCGACGCGGTCAGCCGCAGAGGCGCCCACGCCGGCGACGCCGAACGCCTGCCAGACCGCGTCGATGTGCGCGGCGGTCGTCGCCTCGTCGCAGGCGATGGCGACGCTGTCCGCGTCGATGCGTCGCAGGTTGATCCCGAGCCGCAGCGCGGCGGCGACGACGGCGTCGGCCCGCCCCGGCACGACGGCGGTCACGGTGTCGAAGAACGTGCTGTGCCGCACCGTGATCCCGCCGGTGGTGAGCCCGGCGGCGAGCGTCGACGCGTGCCGGTGGATGCGCTGCGCGATCGCGGCGAGGCCGTCCGGGCCGTGGTAGACGGCGTAGGTCGAGGACAGGACGGCGAGCAGCACCTGCGCGGTGCAGATGTTGCTCGTCGCCTTCTCGCGACGGATGTGCTGCTCGCGCGTCTGCAGCGCGAGCCGGTACGCCGGCGCGCCGTCGGCGTCGACGCTGACGCCGACGAGCCGCCCCGGCAGTGAGCGCTCGAGCCCGCTGCGCACCGACAGGTAGCCGGCGTGCGGACCGCCGAACGCCATCGGGAGGCCGAGCCGCTGTGACGTGCCGACGGCGATGTCCGCGCCGAGCTCGCCCGGCGGCGTGAGCAGCGTGAGCGCGAGCAGGTCCGCCGCGACGACGACCTGCGCGCCCCGCGTGTGCGCGTCGTCGATCAGCGGCCGCAGGTCGCGCACGACGCCGCTCGCGCCCGGGTGCTGGAGCAGCACTCCGAAGAAGTCCTGTCCTGCAGGCAGTCCCGCGGACAGGTCGGCGACCTCGACGGCGATCCCGAGGGGCTCGGCGCGTACCTGGAGGACCGCGACCGTCTGCGGGAGCGTCTCGGCGTCGACGAGGAACGTGCCGTTGCTCATCTGGCCCGCTCGCGAGCTCCCGGCGCCGTCGCCCTTCACCGCGCGCCGGCAGAGCTGCATCGCTTCGGCGGCCGCCGTGCTCTCGTCGAGCAGGGACGCGCCGCTGACCGGCAGCGCGGTGAGGTCGCTGACGAGCGTCTGGAAGTTGAGCAGGGCCTCGAGGCGGCCCTGGCTGATCTCCGGCTGGTACGGCGTGTACGCCGTGTACCAGGCCGGGTTCTCGAGGATGTTGCGCTGGATGACGGGTGGCACGATCACGTCGTTGTAGCCGAGCCCGATCATCTGGGTCAGCACCCGGTTGCGCGCCGCGAGGGTGCGCAGCTCGGCGATCACCTCGGTCTCGTCCACCGGCGCCGGCAGTGTGAGGTCCTCGTCGCGGATGGCATCCGGGACCGTCGCCTTGACGAGGCTGTCGAGGTCGCCGACGCCGAGCGCGTCGAGCATCCGGGCGACCTCGGTCTCGGCGGGGCCGATGTGGCGGCGCACGAACGGTGAGGTGGTCATCGGGCCTCCCAGGCAGGAGTGGACGGCTGACGTCCTCCCGCTCTGTCGACCGCACGTCTCCAGAGGTGCCTGACCGTGCGGTGCGGGTGCCTGAGAGATTCTCGGGAGGAGTTTGCTCCTACGGCGCCGGCTGCCTTCGACGGGAAGGCCGGTCTCTCCCGCACGGCTGAGGCATCTTCAGTTGTGCGTTCAGGATACGGGCTGTGGCTCCGCCAGGCGCCGGGTGACCCACCGCTCGGCGACGGGTGACAGGAACGGGATCGTCCCCGACAGCCCGATCAGCACCGCCCGGCCCAGCGGCCACCGCAGCCGGTACAGCACGAGGTCGGCGGTCGCGAGCACGTAGACGATGAACAGGAACCCGTGCAGGGTCCAGCCGACATGGCCGAAGCCCGGGTGGCCCGCGACCTGCAAGGGGATCGCCACCACGCAGTTGACCGCGAGGACCACGCCCACGACCCACGCGATGACGCGGTAGCGCAGCAGCGACGCCCGCGTCGGCGCGGGCAGGGCCGCCCCCGTCACCGCGCGTCCCTCGCGGCGAGCTGGGCGAGCCGGCGGTTGTAGGCGGCGAGCGCCGGGTCCTGCTCGTCATCCTCGGCCGCGGTCTCGGCCACCGTCCGCGCCGGCTGCCGGGGGCCGAGCACCGGAGGGGCGGTCTCCGTGGCCGGGCCGCCCGTGCGGTCGCGGAACGTCGGCGGCGCATCGGCGGTGACGACGGTGCGGACCCACCAGAAGCCACCCAGCGCCGCGAACACCCACCACTCGCTCATGTAGCCCCAGTTGAGGATCTGGCCGGTGCCCTCGGCCCGGTGCAGCTGCCAGCGGCCCATGAGGACGCAGGCCGTGAAGGCGGCCACGACCAGCGCATGGCGCCACAGCCAGGCCGGTGCGAAGAGCTTGCTCAGCAACCGGCGGGCCACGGGGAAACGGTAGACGGCCGGTCTGTGGATCGCCCGCTCCGCTCCGGGCGGGGCAGACTGGGGGCATGACGACGGATGCGCTGCCGCGGGCCACGTTCCACGCGATGGATGAGGGCACCCAGGAGGACTGGCAGGCGATCGCGCAGAACCTGCTGCCGTTCGGGGCCGGGCTGCCCGACCGGATCCTCGGCCAGATGCGTCTGCTCGGTGACGACCACGGCGGCTTCGCCGTCGACCGGCTCACCCACTGCCTGCAGACGGCGGCGCGCGCCGAGAAGGCCGGCCGGTCGGACGAGTACGTGCTGTGCGCGCTCATCCACGACATCGGCGACACGCTCGGCCCGTGGAACCACGCCGAGCACGCGGCCGCCGTGCTGCGCCCGTTCGTGGAGCCCGACCTGCACTGGATGGTCGAGCGGCACGCCGACTTCCAGGGCTACTACTTCTTCCACTTCCTCGGCCAGGACCGGGACCGGCGCGAGCGCTACCGCGACCAGCCCGAGCTGTTCGACCTCACCGCGGAGTTCTGCGCCGAGTACGACCAGAACAGCTTCGACCCGGGGTACCCGACGCCGCCGCTCGAGCACTTCGAGCCGCTGGTGCGGCAGCTCATGGGCGCACCGCGCTACTCGATGTACACCGGCACGGCCTGACCTACTCCTTCGACGCCACCTTGGCGGTCACGGCGAACGTGACCGTCTTGTGCGTGACGAGCCGCAGCTTGGTCGTCGAGCGGATCGCCTTGCTGCGCAAGGTGAACACGCCCTTGCCGTTCGTCCTGGTCGTCGCGATGGTGATCCAGCCGCTGCCCTTCTTCTGCTGCAGCGCCACGGTGACGTTCGCGGCGGCGGGCCGGACCGCGCAGCGGACCGTGGCCCGGGTCCCCTTGGTCGCGGTCACCACCTTGCGGCAGCCGGTGAACCCGAACGAGCCGGACGAGGTGGCGTCGGGCGGGTGGAGCAGCAGCGCGGCGGCGGCGTCGATCAGCCCGTGCCCGGCGCCGGCGAGCGGCTTCGCCGTGCTCTCGATCGTGGAGAAGACGTCAGCCCGCCCACGGCCGGGGTGCTCGGCGAGGAGCAGCGCCGCGAGACCGGCCACGTGGGGCGCGGCCATCGACGTGCCCGCCATGGCCGTGTAGGTGTTGTTCGGCGTCGTCGACACGACGCACGTCTCGGGGTGGCACTGCCCGTCCGAGCCGAAGTCGCCACCCGGAGCGGCCACGGACGTCGCGCCGCCGCTGTCGCTGTAGGAAGCGATCGCGCCGGTGGGCCCGGTGGCGGCGACGAGCAGGGCGTTGCCGGCCTGGTAGCTCGGGGTGGTCTGGCTGTTGTTGCCGGCCGCCGAGACGACGACGATGCCCGCCTGCGCGGCGCGCGCGACCGCGTCGTCGACGTCGGTGCTGTGGAAGAACCCGTCGACGAGCTGGAGGCCGGTCAGCGGGACGTCGCCGAGCGAGAGGTTGATGACCTGCGCGCCGTGGGTCCGGGCCCAGTCGATGCCGGCGGCGACGGCGGCCGTGGCGCCCTCGCAGTCGCCGTCCTGCGCGTTCCACGTGAGGACCCGGACGGGCAGGATCGTCGCCTTGGGAGCGACGCCGTAGCTGGCCGACCCGACGATCCCGGCCACGTGCGTGCCGTGGATGCAGTCGTCCCCGGCCGCCGCGCCCGCCGTGCAGGTGCCCGACGCGCAGTCGGCCCCGGGCAGCACCCGGCCGCCGAACTCCGCCTGGCTGCGGCCGTCGACCCAGGAGTCCACGACCGCGACGACCACTCCAGCCCCGCCGTTGCCGAGCGGCTGGGCGGCGGCCACGTCGGCCTGCGCCGCGTTCCACGTCGAGGGCTGGGCGAGCGTCGCCGGCGCGACGGCCACCAGCGCGACGAGGCCGAGGGCCGCGGCGACGAGCGTGGCGGGCAGCCGGCGGCGGGGCGCGGTGAGGGTCACGACCGGTTGAACGAGCGAAGGGCGGCTTGGGTTGCCGTCGCGGTCACCGGGGCTTCATCCGCAGGGCGCCGTCGAGGCGGATGACCTCGCCGTTCAGGTACGCGCTCGTCGCGGCGAACACGACGAGCTCGGCGTACTCCTCGGGCAGCCCGAGGCGGGGCGGGAAGACGACGTCGGCCGCCAGCTCCTTGCGGGCGTCCTCGGGCAGGCTCGCGAGCAGCGGCGTGTCCATGAGCCCGGGCGCGATGGTGTTGACCCGGATCCCGTTGCGGGCGAGGTCGCGGGCCGCCGGCAGCGTGAGGCCGACGACCCCGCCCTTGCTCGCGGCGTAGGCGGCCTGCCCGATCTGGCCCTCGTACGCCGCGATCGAGGCGGTCATGACGATGGCCCCCCGCTCTCCGCCCTCGTCCGGGTCGTTGTCCGCCATCGACGCGGCGAACAGGCGCAGCGCGTTGAACGAGCCGATCAGGTTCACCCGGATCGTCGTCTCGAACCAGGACAGGTCGGCCGGTCCGGCCTTGCCGAGGATGCGCTGGGGCGGGCCGATGCCGCTGGTCACGACCCCCAGCCGGGGGCTGCCGTGTGCCTCGCGGGCCTCCGCCAACGCGTCGGCGAGCCCGTCGGGGCTCGACACGTCGGCGGTGTGCGCGGTGGCCCCCGCGATGCCCGCCGCTACCTCCGCGGCGCGGTCCGCGGCGAGGTCGACGACCGCCACGCGAGCGCCCGCCGCGCCGAGGCGACGGGCGGTGGCCTCCCCGAGCCCGGAGCCGCCGCCGATCACGACGGCGGCGGTGTCCTGCAACGTTTCCACGATGTGGAGTCCTCTTTCCACTATGCTGTGATACCGAAGGGCAGGACCCGAACAGTAGGACCCCGGACCAGGAGCAACCCGTGCTGCACCACCTGCACCCCGACCTGGCGGTCGACCTGATCGACGCCGCCGTGCTGCCGCTGCCCGCTGAGGGGCAGGTGACCCTCGGCGGCCTCGAGGCGATCACCCGCCGCCTGGCCGGCTCGGCGGTGCGCTGGTGCGGGCTGGTGCGGCACGACCCCGAGGCGCGCTGGTACACACGGCTCGTGCGCACCGACGCCATCGAGGTCTGGGCGCTCGGCTGGTGGCCCGGTCAGGGCACGCCCGTGCACGACCACGGCGGCGCGCTCGGCGCGCTCACGGTGGTCGGCGGGACGCTCGCGGAGGACGTCTACGACGAGGACTGGCAGCCCGCCGGCCGCCGGCACCTCTCGGTGGGCACGGCCGCGAGCTTCACGACCGACCACGTCCACGCCGTGTCCGCGGTCGGGAGCGGGCCCGCGACGAGCATCCACGCGTACTCGCCTCCGGCGCTGCCGCTGCGCTACACGCCGACGGGGGAGCTCGTCGGCGCCGGCGTGCTGCCGTGACGTCCCGGATCGCGGGCCGCCTCGAGGCCGCGCGCGCCCGCCTGTCCCGCGTCACTCCCGTCCAGGCGCACGACGAGGTCGCGCGCGGCGGTGCCGTCCTCGTGGACATCCGGCCGCAGGCTCAGCGCGCGGCCGAGGGCGAGGTGCCCGGCGCGCTGATCATCGAGCGCAACGTGCTCGAGTGGCGGGTCGACCCGACGTCGGACGCGCGCATCCCGCAGGCGAGCGGTGACGACGTGCGCTGGATCGTCTTCTGCCAGGAGGGCTACACGTCGTCCTTGGCGGCCGCGTCTCTGCAGGACCTCGGCCTCCCGCGGGCGACCGACGTCGAGGGTGGCTTCCGCGCGTGGCGCGAGGCCGGGCTGCCGACCCAGCCGGGCGGGACGCCCGCCGGTTGACGGGTGCCGGCTCGTCATCAGCGCGTGCCATGCTCGCGCAGTGACCTACCGCCCCACGCTGATGCCGACGCAGGTCCCCGACGGGCAGGGCCCCGGGCTCTGGTACCGGATCGAGGGCGAGCTCGTGCCGGTGCTGCACCTCGCGCTCGACGGCCAGATGCCGGTGTTCTTCGAGCACCACGTGATCCTGTGGAAGCAGGCCCAGGTGCAGGTCGGCATGCACCGGTTGAAGGGCGCGTTCAAGCGCATCATCGGCGGGATGCCGATCTTCATGACCGAGGCACAGGGCGCCGGCGAGATCGCGTTCAGCCGCGACAGCGTCGGTCACGTCTTCCCGATCCACCTCACGCACGGGCAGTCGGTCGTCGTCCGCGAGCACCAGTTCCTCGCCGCCACCGGCAACCTCGAGTACACGTTCGAGCGGGTGCGGGGCATCGGCTCGATGCTGTTCGGCCAGCAGGGCTTCTTCGTCGACCGCTTCGACGCGACGCAGGGCGACGCCGTGCTCTGGCTGCACGCGCACGGCAACGCCTTCGAGGTGAACCTCGGTCCCGGCGAGGTCATCGACATCGAGCCCGGTGGCTGGGTGTACCGCGACCCGTCGGTGCAGTACCAGCAGACGGTGTACGGCCTGAAGACCGGCCTGCTCGGGGGTGGCGGCAACATCGTGTGGAACCGCTTCTCCGGACCGGGTCGGGTCTGCCTGCAGTCCGGGTACTACACGGGCGAGGCCGCCGCGGTCGCCGGGGGAGCCGTCTCCGGCGGGGCCAAGGCCGGTCTCGGTGGTGCCGCGATCGGCGGCCTGCTCGGCGGGATCCTCGGCGGCGACTGAGGTTCGGTTCCACGGACGCACGACTGAGCTCCAGCAGGAGGCTGTGATGGCAACGCACGCGAAGGCCGGCCGATCTCCGGTGGCGCTGCGGGACGTCATGTCCGTCCCGGTCATCACGGTCGGCCACGGCGCGACGGTGGCCGAAGCCGCGCGCATCATGCGGCAGAGCAACGTGGGCTCGGTCGTCGTCACCCGTGCCCAGGCGATCGCCGGCATCTTCACCGAGCGGGACCTCGTCCGCGCGGCCGCGGCCGGTGTCGAGGCGTCGCGGTCGCTGGTGCGGGCCTGGATGACCGCGGAGCCGTTCTCGCTCCCGTCGGCCACGTCGCTCCACGACGCCTTGGAGACGCTGCGGGCGCGCAAGCACCGTCGGCTGCCGGTCGTCGACGAGGGACATCTCGTGGGCATCGTCTCGCTGTCGGACTTCGTCCGCGCCGGCGTCTGACCGGCGTACGAAGATCTGCTCGTGCGCGTCGCGACCTGGAACGTCAACTCCGTCCGCTCCCGCTTGCCTCGACTGCTCGAGTGGCTCGAGCAGCGCAAGCCCGACGTCGTGTGCCTGCAGGAGACCAAGGCCACGGAGGCGCAGTTCCCGCACGCTGAGGTGACCGCGCTCGGCTACGAGGTGGCGCACCACGGCACCGGCAACTGGAACGGGGTCGCGCTGCTGTCCCGCGTCGGCATCGACGACGTGCAGCGCGGGTTCGACGGTGCGCCGCAGTTCGACGGGGTGGACGAACCGCGCGCGATCGGCGCGACGTGCGGCGGGGTGCGCGTGTGGTCGCTCTACGTCCCCAACGGCCGCGACCCGGCGGACCCGCACTACGCGTACAAGCTCGAGTGGCTGCGCGCGTTGGCTCCCGTCGTCGAGGCCGAGATCGGCGCCTTCGCGTCCGGCGGAGTCATCGTCGCGGGCGACTTCAACATCGCGCCCACGGACGCCGACGTCTTCGACGTGAAGGCCTTCGCAGGCCTGACCCACGTCACTCCGCCCGAGCGCGAGGCGCTGGCCGCGCTGCGGGCCGGGGGTCTCGACGACGTCGTGCGCGACGTGTGGCCCGCCGAGCGCATCTTCAGCTACTGGGACTACCGAGCCGGCATGTTCCACAAGGACCTCGGCATGCGCATCGACCTGGTGCTCGCCTCGGCCCCGGTGTCCGGGCGCGTGAAGGCGGCGTGGATCGACCGCCAGGCCCGCAAGGGGACCGGGCCCAGCGATCACGCGCCGGTGATGGTCGACCTCGACGACGCGCCCGACGGCGCCATCGGCCCGGTCGTCCCGCCGCCCTCGCTCGGGAAGAAGCGCTAGCCGCCGCTCAGCCGTCGTCGGTGACGCGGAAGCTGTTGATCGTCACCGCCGCGACGGGCTCACCGTCGGCCCCGCCTCCCAGCACGCCCTGCGACGCGATCGCCCGCAGCACGTCGAGGCCCGTCGTGATGTGACCGAACGGCGTGTAGCTCGAGTCCAGCTGGGTGTCCTTGTACACGAGGAAGAACTGGCTGCCGCCGCTGTGCGGCGCTCCGGTGTTCGCCATCGCGACGGTGCCCGCGGGGTAGGTCGCCCCGGCGAGGTCCTCGTCCGGGATCGTGTAGCCCGGCCCGCCGGTGCCCGTGCCCGTCGGGTCGCCGCACTGGAGCACGAAGATCCCCGCCGTGGTGAGGCGGTGGCAGTGGGTGCCGTCGAGGAAGCGCTTCGTGCCGAGCCACGTGAACGAGGCGACCGTGCACGGCGTCTTCGCCGCGTCCATGGCGAACACGATGTCGCCGAGGTCGGTGTTGAGGTTCGCCGTCCGGATGCCGCTGGCGTCGACGGTCGACGGCGGCAGACCCGGGTTGCGGCCCGCCGTGTCCTCGTCCTGTGGCAGGAAGTCGCACGTCGCGTGCTTGACCGCACCCGAGCCGACGACCTGCTGCACCGACGGGGTGGGCGTGGCCGACACCGGACCCGGCCGCACGCCGGGGCCGGACGGGGACGAGCTGCAGGCGGCCGTCAGCAGGGCAGCCGCGACGGCGGCGCCGACTGCCGCGTGCCTCACTTCGCGTACGACGCGGTGATCGAGGTGACCTTGACGGTCTCCGCGGGCTTGCCGTCCTGCCCGCCGCCCGAGACTCCCTTCGCCGCGATCGCGTCGAGCACGTCGAGCCCCTTGGTGATCGTGCCGACCACCGTGTAGCTGGGAGGCAGCTGGCTGTCGCCGTAGACGAGGAAGAACTGGCTGCCGCCGCTGTGGGCGGCACCCGTGTTCGCCATCGCGACGACACCACGCTTGTAGTCGGCGCCGGTGAGGTTCTCGTCGGGCATGGTGAAGCCGGGACCGCCGCTCCCGGTCCCCGTGGGGTCACCGCACTGCAGCACCTTGAGCCCGGTCCCGGTGGTGAGGCGGTGGCAGATCGTGTTGTCGAAGTACTTCTTGCTCGCCAGGTAGGCGAGCGCGTTCGTGGTGCAGGGCGCCTTGGCGGCGTCGCCCGTGAACGTGATGACACCGCGGTTCGTCGTCATCGTGAAGGTCTCGGTGCCGGTGGTGTGCGCCGGCTTCTGCGGGGGGAGACCGGGCTTCTTCGGGTTCTGGCCGGTGCTGTCGGCCACGTAGTCGCAGGTGTCCTTGTAGACGAAGGGCGTGGCCGAGGCCGACAGCGCGGGGGTCGGCGTGGGGGTGGCGGACGGCGAAGCGGCCGGGGCGACCGCCTTCTTGCCCGAGCCGAGCGCGCCGGCCAGCGCCAGCGGGACCAGCACCGCGGCGACCACGACGACGACGCCGGTGGTCAGCAGGGCGTTGCGCCGCCGCTTCTTGCGCTGGACCGCGCGCTGGGCGGCCTGCCGCCGCGCGTGCTGCCGTGCGAGCTCGCGCTGCCGGGACCCCTTGCCCACTCCGACCTCCGACGTTCCCCCTGGGTTTGGCGCGGGAGTCTAGATAGGGTTGCTGTCATGGCCGTGAACGTTGCCGGCCGGGCGAGCCGAGACCGGTGAGCGGCCGGTTCCAGGCACCCAAGGGAGTCCCCGACGTCGTCCCTCCGGACAGCGCGGTCTTCCTCGCGGTGCGCGAGGCGCTGGCCAGGCCGGCCCGGCAGTCGGGCTACGGCTACGTCGAGCTCCCCGTCTTCGAGGACACGGGCCTGTTCGTCCACGGCGTGGGGGAGTCCACCGACGTCGTCGGCAAGGAGATGTACACCTTCGACGATCGCGGCGGCCGCTCGATCACGCTGCGCCCTGAAGGCACGGCGGGCGCCCTGCGCGCGATCCTCGAGGGCTCGCTCGACCGCCGCGGGCTGCCGGTCAAGCTCTGGTACTTCGGGCCGATGTTCCGGGCCGAGCGCCCCCAGAAGGGCCGGCAGCGTCAGTTCTTCCAGGTGGGGGTCGAGGCGGTCGGCAGCGAGGACGCGGCGCTCGACGCCGAGGTGATCTGGATGGCCGACGAGGGCTTCCGCTCGCTCGGGCTCACCGGCTTCCGGCTGCTCCTCAACTCCCTCGGCGACACCGAGTCCCGCGATGCGTACCGCGCGAAGCTCATCGCGTTCCTCGACGGGCTCGACCTCGACGAGGAGACCCGCGCCCGCGCTCGGCTGAACCCGCTGCGCGTTCTCGACGACAAGCGCCCCGAGGTGCAGCGCCAGCTCGTGGACGCGCCCGAGCTCCCCGGATCGCTCAACGCGGCGACGAGAGCGCACCACGACGAGGTCTGTCAGCACCTCACCGACCTCGGGGTCGCGTGGGAGGACGCGCCGAGGCTCGTCCGGGGCCTCGACTACTACACGCGCACGACGTTCGAGATCGTGCACGACGGGCTCGGGGCGCAGAGCGCGATCGGCGGCGGCGGCCGCTACGACGGGCTGTCCGAGTCGATCGGCGGCCCGCCCCTGCCCGGCGTCGGCTGGGCGCTCGGCATGGAGCGCACGCTCCTCGCCCTCGAGGCCGAGGGGCTCTCACCCGGGACCGACCCGGTCTGCACCGTCTTCTTCGTTCCGCAGGGTGACGACGCGCGACGCGCGGTCGTTCCGCTGCTCGCCGAGCTGCGCCGCGGCGGCGTCGCGGCCGACATGGTGTGGGACCGGCGGGCCTTCAAGGCCGGCCTCAAGTCGGCGGACCGCGTCGGCGCGCGCTTCGCGGTCATCGTCGGCGAGCGCGAGCTGGCCGAGAGCGTCGCGCAGATCAAGGACCTCGCGTCGGGCGAGCAGGATGCTGTCGCTCTGCCCGCGCTCGTCAGCACGCTTCTCGAGAGGACTGCCCTGTGATCCGCA
>DASZYF010000065.1:0-3120 GCA_035545535.1 Mycobacteriales bacterium
GCGCTTGGTCTCGGCGGCGCGCGCGCGATCGACCGCGCGGGCCTCGGCGCGCCGGCTGCGCGCCGCGGCGTAGGCCTGGCGGAGCTCCTGGAGCCGAGCGCGCAGCTCGGCCTCGCGGTCGCCGGCCGAACCGACCTGGCGCCACACGTTCTCGACCGCGCGCAGCCGCTCGGTGAGGTGTCGGTCGTCGGGCGCGTTGCCGGCCTCGTTCACGTCCGGCGTGGCGACGATCGCCTCGGCCTCGGCGAGCAGCGCGAGCTTGCGCCGGGTCGCCTCCTCCGGGTCGTCGGTGGAGATGCCGGCGTCGCCGCCCGCGGGAGCCTCCGCCGGCGGCGCCTCGACCGCGGGAGCGACTGCCGGCTCATCGTCGGTCACGGCGGCTTCGCCGGTGGCCGGCACCTCCGCAGCGGCGGCTTCGGCCTCGACCGCGTCGGCCGGCCCGGCGGGCGCGAGCGCCCCCACGGAGGAGCCGGCATCGGAGCCGTCGAAGGGCAGCTCGACGTCGAACTCGGACACGGCAACGGCACCCGCCGCGGCCTCGTCGCCGCTCGGGTCGGTCTGGGCACCCGGCGTCACCGGCGGGTCCTGCTCGTCGTGCACCCGCCTATCCTGCCCAATCGCCGGAAGGACCCCTCACGAGTCGGCTCGTCGCGACGCTCAGCGTGCCCGCAGAGCCCAGCAGGCGACCGCCGCGGCCGCCCCCACGTTGAGCGAGTCGACGCCGCCCGCCATGGGGATCCGCACCCGGAGGTCGGCCGCCGCGAGCGCGGCCGGCGTCAGCCCCGCGCCTTCGGCGCCGAGCAGCAGCGCGAGGCGGTCGCCGGCGCCGGGCCGCAGCTCGTCGAGATCGACATCTCCCGCGGGGGTGAGCGCGACGATCCGGAAGCCGGCGGCCTTCACGACGTCCAAGCCCTCCGGCAACGGAGAGAGCCGGGCGTGGGGCACGGAGAGCGCCGCACCCATCGAGACGCGCACCGAGCGGCGGTACAGGGGGTCCGCGCTCCGCGGGTCGAGCAGGACCGCTTCGAAGCCGAGGGCCGCCGCGCTGCGGATGACGACGCCGACGTTCGTGTGGGTGTTGACCTCCTCGAGCACCAGCACGCGCCGGCACCGGCTGAGCAGCCCGGCCGGATCGGGCAGCGGCCGGCGCGCGAACGACGCGAGCACACCGCGGTGCACGTGGAAGCCGGTGACCGCGGTGAGCAGGTCGTCGCGGCCGACGAAGACCGGCAGGTCGGGTCTCGCATCGAGGACGCCGCGCAGCTCGGGGCCGAGGAGCCGCGCGCGGCGCTGCGAGAGCAGCACCGACCGCGGCGCGTAGCCCGCCTCGACCGCGCGCACGACGACGAGCTCGCCCTCGGCGATGAACAACCCGTGGGCCACCTCGGAGGCGGTGCGCAGCGCGACGTCGGTGAGCCCCACGTAGTCCGCGAGACGCGGGTCGCCGGCCTCGGCGACGTCGTGCTGGGTGGCCACGGAGGGTGAGCATGCCCGGTCGTGGGAGGCTGGCCCTGCTCGCAGCAGCGTCGCTGCAATCGCCGGAGGGCCCCCGCCCGCCCCGAGTCGCTGCCACGAGGTGACTGCATGCGCGAACCGACGGTCCGCACCGTGATGGTGCACGGGCATCAGCGGGCGTACGTCCACCTGCCCCACCGGGACCCGGCCGCGCCCACGCTGCTCCTGCTGCACGGCATCGGTGACGACCTCACGAGCTGGGACCGCGTGCTGCGCGACCTCGCGCGCGACTTCTCGATCATCGCCCCGGACCTGCTCGGCCACGGCCGCTCGGCGAAGCCGCGCGCGGACTACTCGATCGGCGGGTACGCGAACGGGATGCGCGACCTGCTGTCGGTGCTCGACGTCGATCGCGTGACCGTCGTCGGCCACAGCTTCGGTGGCGGCGTCGCGATGCAGATGGGCTACCAGTACCCGGAGCGGACCGAGCGGATCGTGCTCGTCGCACCTGGCGGTCTCGGGCGTGAGGTGACGCCGCTGCTGCGCGCGCTGACCCTGCCCGGCGCGGGCGCGGTGCTCGCGTCCGCGGAGCTGCCGCCGGTGCGCTGGGCCGTGCACGCGCTGCTCCCGGTCCTCCGACGGCTGCCCATCGCCGCGGCCCACGACGCCGACGAGATGGTGAAGTTCTACGACGCGCTGGCGGACAAGGCCGGTCGGTCGGCGCTGATGCACGTCGCCCGCGGTGTCATGGACTGGCGGGGGCAGGTGATCACCATGCTCGACCGCTGCTACCTCACGGTGCGCATGCCCGTGATGGTGGTGTGGGGCGATCGCGATCCGGTGATCCCCGTGAGCCACGCCGAGGCGGCCGCCCGCGCGATGCCGGGTGCCCGGGTCGAGCGCATGGAGGGGTCCGGCCACTTCCCGCACCGCGACGCGCCCGAGGAGTTCTGCGCGGCGCTGCGCAGCTTCGTCGCTTCGACCGAGCCGTCGACGTTCGACCGCGACGAGTTCCGTGCGCTGCTGCGGGGCAAGCGGCTCCGCCCGCGTCAGGAGCAGCGCGTGACGCCGCTGGCGAGGGCCGCCGCCCGGGCCTGATAGCCCGCGTCGGTCAGGTGCACGTCGTCGCCCTCCACCCAGGACGGGTGGGCGGACTGCTCGGCCGCCCAGTCGACCACGACCACGTTCGGGTGGGCCGCGGCCTCCTCGCGGATGATGGCGTTGACGTTGCTCCAGCGCACGCCGTCGACGTCCCCCGGGCGGGCGACGGTCGCCCAGACGAGGCAGCGCCCGCGCGCCGCCGCGACGAGCGCCTCGGCGGCAGGCCTGAAGATCTGCGTGCGCGGATCGTCGTTGGTGCCGAGTGACGCGACGATGACGCCGTCGCCTCCGTGCGCGGCGACGACCCGCGCCCCCTCCGCGGTGCCGCGTCCCTCGCGCAGGTCCTGCTCCACCGCCGCGGGCGTGAAGACGGTGTGCAGGTAGGGCGCGCTGCCGAGCGCCAGGCTGTCGCCCACGACGAACACGCCGCCCGCCGGAGCCGACGTCAGGTGCGCCGTGGGGACGACGCTCGCGGAAGCCGCTGCGCCGGCCCGGGCCGCGCGGGTGGGCGGAGGGGTGCGCGTCGCCCGGCCCTGGTGCGGCGCCGCGCTCGTGGCCGCGGCG
>DASZYF010000066.1:0-10534 GCA_035545535.1 Mycobacteriales bacterium
GCCCGGCGCGACGGTCCCCGAGCCGCGCGCGAGCGACGAGCCCGCGATCATGCCGTTGCCGGCCCGCGTCGTGCTGTTCTTCGAGGACGGCACCCGCCAGGTCGTGACGCCGCTGTCGGACGAGGCGGAGCGCATGCGGGCCACCGCGGAACGGCTGCTGGGCGTCCCTTCGGCCGCTGCCGCGCCGGCCCGCCCGGCGCATCGCGCGCGTGCCTGACCCCGCTCTCTCGTAGCCGTCTCAGCGGGCGTGGCGCCGGCTGACCGACCGGACGAGCTCGCGCACGTCGCCGGTCTGCGGCACGAGATCGCGCTTGTGCACGA
Source organism: Mycobacteriales bacterium (assembly GCA_035545535.1). Taxonomy (GTDB): domain Bacteria; phylum Actinomycetota; class Actinomycetes; order Mycobacteriales; family CAJCIY01; genus DASZYF01. Next base: position 322 of record DASZYF010000066.1, read on the forward strand.
CTCCTAGGGTGGCGCTGCGCTGCACCCCGACGGCGACCCCCGCCGCGTAGCCCAGCGACGTCGCGACCGCAGCGCCGGTCGCACCCCACAGCGGCACGAGCACGAGCGTCAACACCGCGGTCGTCGTCGCCGCGAGCAGAGCGGCGCGCAACGTCGCGCCGGGCCGTCCCAGCGAGATCGTGAGGTACTGCGCCAGCACCGACGCCGGTGCGAAGGCGATGGTGCCGCACAGCAGCACAGCGAGGGGTGCGAGCGCATGGTGGTACGCCGCGCCGAAGATCGGCGATATGAGCCAGGCCGCGAGGGCAAAGCCGACGGCGCCGGTGGCGACGGACAGCACCACCGTCCCGCGCACGACGCGTGCAGTGCGTCGGGCCGCCTCGTCGGGACCATCGGTGCGCAGACGGGCGACGAGGCTGGCCGCCCACGTCGAGGAAGGGATCCAGACGAGCTCGGCGAGCGCGACGGCGAGGCTGTACACGGCCGCGGCGCGCACGCCCCGCAGGGTCGCCAGCAGCGCTACGTCGATGCGGTAGTTGGCCAGGCTGACGGCGTTCGCCGCGCCCACCAGCCCGGCCCGCCGCGCGAGTCCGGGCAGGTCGTGCACCCGCTCGTCGTCAGTAGCACGTGACCACACAGCGCGAGAGGTCACCACCGCCGCCGACGTCGACAGCAGTTGGCCGGCCACCCAGCCGGCGGCGAGCGCCGTGAAGCTGCGGTGTACTGCGGCGGCGACCGCGAGGCCTGCCACGGGCAGCCCGTTCTGGGCGGCGACGACCTGCCCCCAGCTGCGCAGGTCTCCGCCCGCCAGGACGAGCACCGTGCACGACTGCGTCAACGCGAGCAGGGGCGCGGCGGCCGCGATGAGGCACACGCCGGTGCGCAGGTGAGGCTGCCAGCTGAGCAGCCCGAACGCGACGGGCACAGCGCAGACCGTCGCGATCACACCGGTGACGGCGATCGCTGCGCGCGACGTCGCCCGCCACGCCGCGTCGTTGTCGCGCGCATGCCCCACGAGCGCCGTGCCGACCCCTGACAGCGCGGTCGCGATCGCGGTGGCTGCGAGCTGAGCGAGCACGAAGGTGCCGCGGCCCTGCTGCGTCAGCGCGCGGGTGACGACGACGGCGCCGGCGAAGCCCGCGGGAGCACCCACGGCGCGGCCCGCGAGCGCCCAACCCCGACCACTGCTCCGCGTCATGTCGAGGTAGGTCGCCGGGCCGCCCGCACCGCCCGGCGCGCAGCGGTCTCGGCGAGCTCCACGACCGGGGCGAGAGCGCCACGCGTCGAGAGCACCTCCACCGCGGTGGGCTCGCCCCCCATGCGCTCCTTCAGCCGGCGCACGCCCGGAAGGTCCTCACCCGCGGCCTGGCTGCCACCGAGGTCGAGGAACGGCGCACCTTCGCGCGCGGCGGTGAGCGCGAGCTCGCTCACCGCGAGGTAGCCCGCTTCTGCCCTGCGGCCGGCGTCGTCGGCGGCGGCCAGCCAGTACACCCAGCGATCCGCGCCGCGCAGCCCGAGTGCCGCGCCGACGACGACGTCGGGTGCCGACGTCAACGTCACTTCGATGACGATCGCATCGCCGCTCGCGAGCAACCGGCGGATGAGGTCGTGCGGGTACTGGTTGCGCCACTCCGAGCTCGCGGCTCCGTACAGCCGCAGGAACGCGTCCGGGCGCTGCGACGCCCGCGCCTGCCCGCCGGCCCGGGCCGCTCGGCGCAGGGCCTGCTCGCCCTTGCCGTGCCACCGTGACCGAACCTCGTCGAGGTCGGGGCTCAGGGGGAGCACGTGCGTCTCGGCGCCCGCTGCGCCGTAGGACGCGGTGCCCGGCAGCCGGACCTGCCGCACCTCGACGCTCACGCAGTGGCTCGCCCGCCGGACGTGGGCCAGGAACGTGCGCAGCTCGGCGGACGTCAGTGGCCGTGAGGAGCGGACCGCGCCGACGCCCCACGGCACACCGTCCGCCCGGCGGCGCCGCGCGAGCAGCGCCACGGCCGCCGTCGTGCCGTCGGGCAACCGCGCACCGACGCTGGCCTCGCGCCAGCCGGCGACCGCAGCCACGACCGCGTCGCGGTAGGCCCTGCGCTCGAACGGCGAGCCGTGCTCCAGCAGCGCGAGGGCATCGTCGTGTCGCTGCCAGGAGGAGGCACTCCTCATGGCCGCGCCAGGGAGGATGGTGCGATGGCCGGCAGCGCACCGGAAGCGGGACCGGGGTGGGACGCACGTGCATCGCTCGACGAGTTGCGGGCGGTCATCGATCCCGCGGACGTGCGCGGGCGCAAGAACCGCGTCATAGACCTCACCCAGAAGCGCGCGCTGCGCACCGGGCTCGGCGATGTTCGGGGACGGCGCATCCTCGACGTCGGGTGCGGGAGCGGACGCATCACCACGTGGTTGCGCAGCGCCGGCGCGCAGGTCATCGGCGTCGAGCCGTCCGAACTGATGCTGCGACACGCCCGGACCCTCGATCGGCAGCTCCCCGTAGCCGTCGGTGTCGGGCAGCTGCCGGTCCGCACGGGCAGCGTCGATGCCGTCGTGGTCGTGACGGTCCTCCAATACCTGCTGGCCGAGCCGGCGGAGGCGCGCAAGCTGGGCCGTGAGGTCGCTCGCGTGCTCCGCCCAGGCGGCCGGTTCGTCGCGCTCGAGCAGGTGACCGCGAAGCCTCTGGGGCGCGGGGGCGCCGCCGAGGAGTACGCGGAGGCGCTGGCCGCGGGCGGGCTTGAGATCGTCGAGGTTCGTGGGGTGCGCGTCGCGGCGTCCCGCGCCATGCGTGTCGCCCTCGCGCTTCCCGTGCCCGGCGGTCTCGCTGCTGCGGCCCTCATGCGCGAAGCACGTGGGTGGGAAGCATCCGCCGACCCGTACGCCGAGGTGCTGTTCGTCGCCCGCACCCGAGGTCCCTAGGACGATCGTGCGGCGTCGGACAGGACCGTGCAGATGCCGTCGACGACATCGTCCTGCAGGCGAGGGTGCAGTGGGAGGGTGAGCGCGCGCGCCGAGAACGACCGGGACAGGCGTACCTCCGCGTCGGGCCGTCGATGGGCGGTGAAGTCCGCGATGCAGGGGTAGTGGCGGCTGGTCTGCACGCCCGCCTCGGTCAGCGCCGCAGCCGCGCGGTCCCGGGTTGCTGCGTCGGGGAGGACGGCGACGGCGAGGTGCGCCGCCGTGGGCCGGTCCGTCTGCGTGAACGGCATCGTCCAGCTGCCGTCAGCGGGCACGTGCGTCCGGTACCGGTCGAGGATGCGGCGGCGCGCGTCGTTGCGGCCGTCGAGCGCAGCGAGCTGCGCGCGCCCGATCGCGGCGTGCAGATCGTCCCACCGGTAGTTGAGACCAGGAGCTTCGACGTCGTAGGTGCTGGCGTGGCCGCGGTAGCGGTCCCACGACGCCACGCCCATCCCGTGGCTGCGCAGCTTGCGCACACGTGCCGCGAGCTCGGCGTCGTTGGTCGTGACGGCCCCGCCCTCGCCGGTTGCGAGGTTCTTGTTGCCGTAGAACGAGAAGGCGGCGACGGCTCCGGCGCAGCCGATGCGGCGGTCGGAGAGCTCGGGGTCGGCGCCTCCATAGGTCGCGCCCAGCGCGTGGCAGGCGTCCTCGACGAGGGTGACGCCGGCGCGGGCGCACACGGTGCGCAGCCGTCCTGTCTGCGCTGCCGTGCCGCCGTAGTGCATCGCCACCACCGCGCGCGTACGGGACGTGATCGCGTCGGCGACCGCATCGGGGTCGATCGTCGGGTCGTCGTCGCTGCAGATGTCGGCGAAGACCGGCTGTGCTCCGCACAGCGCCGTGACGTTCGCAGCGGCGACGAAGTTGAGCGCTGGTTGAACGACCTCGTCGCCTGGACCGATGCCCAGTCCGAGCAAGGCCAGGTGGAGCGCTGCGGTCGCGCTCGACGTGGCGGCGACCTCAGCGCAGCTCGTCGCCACACCGAGCTCTTGCTCGAAGGCTGCGACCTCGGGGCCTGCAGTCACCCAACCGGACGCCAGGACGCGTTCGACCGCGGCGCGTTCGGCATCGCCGTACACGACCTCGGAGAGGGCGACACGCCAGCTCATGTGAGGTCGGCGCGGCGTTCGAGGAAGAGCTCCTGTGCCAGCGCGTAGTCGTCGGGGCGGCCGATGTCGAGCCACAACGCGTCGTTGCGGTACGCCCGCACCTCCTGCCCGGCCGCGAGCAGGCGCAGCACGAGGTCGGGGAAGTCGATGCGCTCGGCGTGCCCGATGTGCGCGAGCGTCGCCGGGCTGTAGGCGTAGACGCCCATGCTGACGTAGAAGTGCTGCGTCGGCTTCTCGACGTAGCCGGTGAGCCGGTCGTCGTCCGCGACCTGCAGCACGCCGAGGTCGATCGGCACCTTCTTGTCATGCGCGGCGATGGTGAGGGCAGCGCCGCTGCGCACGTGATCGTCGAGGAGCGCGCCGAAGTCGAGGTCGGTGAGCACGTCGCCGTTCATCACCAGGAAGGGCTCGTCGAGCCCCTCGACGAGCGAGAGCGCGCCCGCGGTGCCCAGCGGTTCGTCCTCCCAGACGTAGTCGAGCTCGATCAGGTCGACGAGAGCGCGCCGGTGGCTGAGGTAGGCCTGCACGAGCTCACCGAGATGACCGAGGGCAAGCGTCACTCTCGTGATGCCTGACTTCGCGAGCTGGCGCAGCAGCACCTCGAGGATCGGCACGTCGTCGAGTGGCATGAGCGGCTTCGGGAACGTCGCGGTGAACGGACGCAGCCGTGACCCCTTGCCGCCGACGAGCAGCACCGCGCGGGGGCTCATCGCGCGTACTCGGTCGTCGCGAGTCGGTGCTCACGCAGCCAGCCGGCGGTGCGGACGAGCCCGTCGCGCAGCGAGACCTGAGGGCTCCACCCCAGCAGCTCGGCGGCCAGCCGGTTGTCCGAGAGGAGCAGCTCGACCTCGCTCGCGGACGGGCGCACGCGGGCGTCTTCCGTGACGATCGGGACTCGCACGCCGACGACGTCCTGGCAGAGCTCTGCGAGCTCTCCGATGCTCACCGCCGAGCCGGTGCCGAGGTGCACCTCGCGGCCCACTGCGGCATCCGCTGTCATCGCGAGCAGGAAGCCGCGCACGGTGTCGGAGACCTCGGTGAGATCCCGCTGAGGGTGCAGGCTGCCGAGCCGCAGCTCGGTCGCGCCGGCGAGCAGCTGCCCGAGGATCGTCGGGATGACCGCCCGGGCCGACTGCCTCGGACCGTAGGTGTTGAACGGCCGCAGCACGACTACGGGAAGGTCGAATGAGCGCGCCCATGCGATGGCGAGCGCGTCGGCGCCGATCTTCGTCGCGCTGTACGGCGATTGTGCCTGGCGGGGGTGGTCCTCGGTGATCGGTACGGACAGCGCGGTGCCGTACACCTCGCTGGTCGACGTGATGACCACGCGAGAGGTGCCTGCGTCTCGAGCGGCGTCGAGAACGTTCAGCGTCCCCTCGACGTTCGTCGCGACGTAGCTGTGCGGCGCCTCGTAGGAGTACGGGATGCCGATCAGTGCGGCGAGGTGGTGAACCACATCGACACCGTCGACGAGCTGGCGCACCTGACGCGGGTCCCGCACGTCCCCGCCGATGACTTCGAGGCCCGGTGTGCCGCGCAGGGTGCCCAGGAAGCCCCACGACCCGGTCGACGAGTAGCGCACCAGTGCGCGCACCTCATGGCCCTCTGCGAGCAGGGCCTCGGTCAGGTGGCTGCCGATGAAGCCGCCGGCCCCCGTGACGAGGCACCTCATCGGATCCCTCGGAGCTGGCGGTGCACGCCGTCAACCCTAGGGGCGCACGGGGGGCGAGGCGCGCATGACGAGCTGCGTGGCGAGCAGTCCCGGACGCGCGGCGGTGAGGGACCGTCCGCGCCGCCCCATGCGGTGGGTGAGCGTCCCGACCGCGATCTCACGGTCGATCACCCAGCCCGAGTCGGTGAGCAGCGCGCGCGCAGTCGCGATGGAGAAGAAGCGCAGGTGGGTGGCGTCGAAGATGCCCTCGTCCTCATAGCGCCAGATCCCCGCGAGCATCCGCAGCCGCGCCTTCAACGTCACCACGTTCGGCAGCGACACGACGGCGCTCCCGCCGTGGGCCAACAGCTCGGGGCAACGGTGGAGCACCGCCGCGGGATCGGCCACGTGCTCGAGGACGTCCGCGAGGATCAGGTGGTCGAACGGCCCGTGGGGTGCGGCCGCCGCGACGAGCTCGTCGGTGTCGGTGATGTCCGCTTCGACGACGGTGAGCCCCCGGTCTCGCGCCGTCTGCGCGAGCGCGCGGTCCCGTTCGAGGCACACGACCGTGCCGCCGAGCTCGCGCGTCACCAGCGCGGCGAGGTGCCCACCGCCCGCGCCGACATCGAGGACGCGCCGGCCTGGAGCCAGCAGATCGACGATCGCCTGGTGTGTCCCGTAGCCGCGGGCCAGCCGCGCGTAACGGTCGTCGCTCATCGCCGTCCCGCCCGACTGAGAGAGCGCAACAAGCCTTCCGCGCGACCCATCTCGCGCTCGACGCTCGCCGACCGGACGACCGCTTCCCGCAAGGCCGCGCTGCGATCCGCCTGCTCCGGCGCGGTGAGCTCGCGGACGACCGCATCCGCGATCGAGCGCGCGTCGAACGACGTCCTCAGAGCAGGTGCGACCCACTCCTCGACGCCGGCGATGCGGCCGGCGATCACCGGCACGCCGCACGCGTGCGCTTCGAGGATGCTCACCGGCGCGCTGTCGCTGGTCGCCATCGACACGACGACGTCGGCAGCGACGATCAAAGACGGCAGCTCGTCGTGCGACATCTCCTCGACCCAGCGGATCGCATCGTCAGGCACGGCACGGAGGATCTCAAGCACGCGGGCGCGCTCGTCGGCATCGCCGCGGTAGTCCTTGATGACGAGCACGGCGTCGGGGACATCGTGGCGCACGAGCACGAACGCCTGGGCGATGAGAGGGATGTTGTAGATCGCGCGGACGCTGCGTGACGACAGAACCACCGGTGCGTCGGGCGCGATGCCGAGCCGGTCGCGCATCGCGGTGCCGCCGGCGGGGTCCGGGCGGAAGGTGTCGACGTCCACGCCGAACCCGATGTCGTGCAAGCGAGCGGAGGGCACGCCCACGGCGTGCAGTGCGTGCACGAGGTCGCGGGAGTCGCCGACGACGGCGGCGGCGCGCCGCAGTGCTGCCTTGGTGAGGAGCCGAGTGCGGACCGAGGTCGTGGGGAGCAGGTAGACGTCACTTCCCCAGGCCTGCAGCACCACCGGAGCCGGCCGCGTGCTTGCTGCGAGGTGCCCGTAGCCCAGCAGGAAGTGGCCGACGACCACGTCCGCGTGCACCCTGGCGACATCAGCGCGCAGCGTGCGGATCGCGGGGAGCGAGCGCTTGATGGCTCCGAGCACGTCCCTCGACCCAGCGGGCGCGTACGCGGTCAGGTCGTGCAGCTCAACGTCAGAGCTGTCGCCCACGTAGCCGGTGTCCGACCACAGGTCGACCCGATGACCTCGGGCCGCGAACCATCGGCACCAGCGGTGCGTGTGCACCGACCGGCCGTCGGCGAAGACGGCGATGCGCAGAGGAGCGTCCGCGCGCGGCCCCGCGGCGCGTTCCAGCACGGCCAGACGTTGCTGCTCCTTCACGGCTACGTCGAGGTGCGCGACCGCAGCGCGCGGCACGCGCCGGCCCTGCCACCGGCGCACGAACGCGCGGATCTCAGGAAGCGCCGCCGTGACGTTGCCGGGTTCGTTCGGGATCCTCAACGCCCAGTCGGCGTCGGCGGGGATGTCCGGGTCGGCGCACGCCGTGATGACGGGCAGTCCGCGCGCCAGGTACTCACGCACCTTCAGGGCGGGGTTCTCGTGCGAGCCGATCCGGTGCATCGCCAGGCTGCCGATCCCGGCATCGGCCTGAGCCAGCAGGGGGAGGTACTGCTCGCCGGGGAGCGTGCCGTGCAGGTGCACGCCGGCGGGGATGGTCCCGCCGCAGTCCGCCAGCGTGGGACCGACGATGTCGACCTCCCAGCCCTCGAGCTCGCGCGCTGCGCGGGCCAGCTCGTCACTTCCGTGCCAGGGCGAGTCGGGATGGCCGACGAGCAGCAGCCGACCTGTGCCGTCCTCCCGCACCGGCGGAGGGTCGAGGACAGGGTTCGCCTGGAGATCGATGCCGTTGCTGACGACCGTCACAGGCGGTCCCGCGTCGCGGAACCGCGGCAGGGTGGCGAGCTCGCCGGACACGGTGACGATCGCCCGAGCCGATGCGAGGACCCGGCCCGCCAGGCGCACCGCGACCCTGCGCGCGACGTCCGCGTCCCCGTAGAGGCGCGTGTCGTCGGCGTTCACCTCGAGCACGACGGGCACCTGTCGGGCCAGGCGGACGTGCCCCGGCGCCCACGGGCCGAACCGCTCGTAGACGACGTCGGGCGCCCAGCCCGCGACGAGCCGGGTCAGGACGTAGCGCTGCCGGGCGCGTGAGACGAATCCGCCCTCGGCGACGACCGTCTCCGCCGGCACTTCGAGCTCCGCCCAGTCGGGAGCCGACGCCTCGTCGCACCCGACGAACAAGCGCACCTCGTGCCCGCGGGCTTCCCAGGCTGCGGCTTGCCCGGCCATCTTCTTGAACGGACCGCTGTCGCGCCCCCCTCGCCAGTGGGCGAGGTAGGCGATCCGCATGGTCGGCGAACCTAGTCGGCCGTCCCTCTCGCCGACCGGCGCGGCACGGCTTTGCCCACGAGCCGCCCGACTAGCGTCGCTCTCGTGCACGTGGAGGCCACCGTCGTGTGCTTCCACAGCGACCCCGAGCTGCTCGCGCGCGCCGTGGACGCGCTCGCTGACCAGACCGTCCCGGTCGCCGCGGTGAGGGTCCTCGTGAACGACGATCCGCACGGACGGGACACTGCCGCCATCCGGGACCGCCTGGGCGAAGCCGTCCCGATCGTCCTCGAGCAGAGCGCCGAGAACCTCGGCTTCGCGGGCGGGCACAACCGGTTGCTGGCTGCGGGCTTCGCCGCGGGGGCGGAGCTCGCGATCGTCCACAACCCTGATCTTGCGCTGGAGAGGACCGCTGTCGCGGCGCTGGCGGAGGCGGCTGCTCAAGGCGTCCTTGCCGGGCCGGTGCTCGAGCTCGCGGACCCTCGCACGCTCGTCGGAGAGGGAGTGCTGGACACACGGGGCATCCGGTGGACATGGGACGGGCGGCACCTCGACGCCGGACAGGGGGAGCCATTGCCGACCGGCACGGCCCGAGCGCCCTTCGCCGTCGCGGGCGTGTCGGGTGCCTGCCTCGCGGTCCCGCGCACTGCGTTCGAACGCATCGTCGCCGCCTCGGGCGAGTTCTTCGACGAGGACTTCGTCGCATACCGCGAGGACGCCGAGCTCGCGTTCCGGGCCGAGCTCCTCGGTGTCCGGAGCGTCGTCGCCCCGGCCGCCCGCGGCCGTCACGCACGGTCGCTCCGCGGCACCGCACGCGGCGCCGATCCGTGGGTCGATCGTCTCGGCGTCCGCAACCGGTTCCTCATCGCCTTCAAGTACGGGCGGCGGCGTCCGGGCCTCCTCCTCGGGCCATGGCTGCGCGACCTCGTCGTCATCGCCGGCGTCCTGCTGAGGGAACGCACGTCGTTGCCGGGCCTCCGCGAGGCCTGGGCGCTGCGCGTCCGGATGCGGGCCAAGGGCCGCCGGGTGCTCGCCGCCGCGGGCGCGCGGTGAGGGTCGGGCCGTGGCGGCGCACCTCCGACATCGTCGTCGTCGCCGTCGACATCGCCGTCGCGGCGGCCGTCTGCGCCATCGCCTACCGCTTGAGGTTCGAGGGCGACCCCGTCCCGGGCCGCTACGTCGCCCGCTACCAGGGCGTCAGCGTGGGTGTCTGCGTCGCGTGGGCCTTCGCGGCGCGCGCGAGCGGCCTGTCCCGGCGTGCGGCTCTGCGGCCCGGCACCCGCAACCTCGAGCAGTCGTTCGAGGGCGCCCTTGTGCTTGGCGCTGCGCTGCTCATCGTCAACTACGGCGGCATCTCGGGTGATTTGTCCCGCGCCTGGATCGGGCTCGTCACGTTCGGCCTCGTGCTCGGCGGGATCGCGTCGCGCGGCGTTCTGCGCCACGCGCGTCGGGCGCTGTCGCCGTTCGGGTTCGGCCTCGAGCGCTACGCAGTGGTCGGGGAGGACGACTCCGCCCGGCGGCTGCTCGCGGACCTCACCCGCGCGCCCGGGGCGCCGTTCCGCGTGGTCGGGACGGTCCCGGCGGCGAGCGACCCCGAAGGCCTCGTACGGCTGGCC
>DASZYF010000067.1:0-20083 GCA_035545535.1 Mycobacteriales bacterium
GCGCCCGACGCATCGTCGCAGGGTCGTTCTTCCTGCTCGCGCCCTCCGTCGCCGCCGAGGCGAGCCACGACCTGGCGGCCGGCCACCAGGCTCACCCCGGCCCGGTCGGGATCGTCCTCACCGCGAGCAGCGTGGTGCTCATGCCGCTGCTCGGCGTGGCCAAGCGCCGGCTCGGCTCCCGGCTCGGTTCGGGCGCCACCGCCGGTGAGGGCACGCAGAACCTGATGTGCGCGGCACAGGCTGCCGCCGTGCTCGTCGGCCTCGCCGTCACCGCGGCCCTCGGTTGGCACTGGGTCGACCCGGCCGTCGCGCTCGTGCTGGCCGGCTGGGCCGTGCTCGAGGGTGTCCGAGTCTGGCGCGGCGAGGACTGCTGCTGAGCGGGGTGTCCGTGACGCCGACCATCGCGGCCCACTCGTCCCTTTGACCACGCACCGACGGTCCGCATGCCGCTCTCATCGACGTGCAACAGATGAACATCTGCTAATGTGTTTGTGTGATCGACGAGTCGAGCGCCAGCGCGGCCAGCGCGCTGTTGCGAGCGCTGGCCTCGCCGGTGCGTCTCGCGGTCGTGGAGGAGCTCCGCTCCGGCCCCCGTTGTGTGCACGAGCTCGTCGAGGTCACCGGCGCCAGCCAGTCGCTGATGTCACAGCACCTGCGCGTGCTGCGCGCGGCTCGCCTGGTCATCACGCACCGGCGCGGCAAGGAGATCGTCTACGAGCTCGCCGACGCGCACGTCGGGCACATCGTCGGCGATGCGATCAGTCACGCGCGCGAGAACGCGCCACCGGTCACGGCACCCCCAGCATCACGTCCGTCTCGAGGAGGCGGCGTGCCCCGCACGACCCGGGGTTCGCGATCGCGGTCCCCGCAACCGCCGCAGAGAGAAGGAATCCGATGAGCGCGACGACCCATGAGGTGCACGAGGATCACACGCACGCGCACGGTGGTGCGTGCGGGCACGTCGCCGTCCCGCACGGCGACCACGTGGACTACGTCCACGACGGGCACCTGCACCGCGTGCACGACGGTCACGTGGACGAGTGCGAGCCGGCCGGCCATGAGGCGCACACCGAGCACGACCACGCGCACGGCGATGCGTGCGGGCACGTCGCCGTGCCGCACGGCGACCACGTGGACTACGTCCACGACGGGCACCGGCACGCGGCTCACGAGGGCCACTGGGACGAGCACTGAGCGCGAAGAGCTCGCACACCGGCGCCGCCGCGAGCGGAAGGGCGCCGGTCCGACGCAGCCCCTCGCCTGATGGTCCGCCGCGCCTGCGACCGGTCCGCCTCGGTGGCGACACCGGCGGACCGGGGCGCGCGTCGACCACGCCCGGCCAGCAGCGGGCGACCCGCCAAGGCGAGATCGTGCTGCGGGCGCTCGACCGGGCGCAAGGCTTCCGCACTGCCCAGGAGCTGCACGCCGCGATGCGGCGTGAAGGGGAGCGGATCGGCCTGACGACGGTCTATCGTCACGTGAACCGGATGGCCGAGGCGGGTGTCGTCGACGCCGTGCACGCCGGTGACGGCTCGGTCGCGTTCCGCCACTGCAAGCTCGACCACCATCACCACCACGTGGTGTGCCGCACCTGTGGCGCCAGCGTCGTGGTCGACGCACCCGAGATCGAGGACTGGGTGGCGAAGGCGTCCCGTGCGGCCGGCTTCACCGACGTGTCCCACACCCTCGAGGTCTTCGGCACGTGCCGCACCTGCGCCGGGCCACGCCGGCCCGCCCGTCGTCGCTGATCTCAGCCGGTCCGGCGCGTCGTCGCGGTAAGAGGAGGGCGGCTCAGCAGGCCGGGACGCGACTGCTGAAGCCGCTGCTGTCGACGCCGCTGCTGTCGACGCGACTGCTGCTGGCGCGACGCCACAACCCGGTGCCCGTGATCGCGACGAGGTAGCAGCCGGTGGACACGGCCAGGATCGCGAAGCTGACCGGCAGCACCGGGACCGCGTAGGCGAGCGTGATGCCGGCCCACATGGACACGGTGGCGATCACGGCCGACAGCGTGAGCCCGACCCACGGCCGGTCGGTGAGGCGCTGCGCGGCCCCGGCCGGCGCTGCGAGCAGGCCGAACAGCAGCAGCGCACCGACGGCCTGGCTGGCCTCGGCCGTGCTCGCGCCGACGATGCCGAGGAACAGCGGGCCGAGCAGCCGCACCGGCACGCCGCGGGCGGCGGCGACCGCGGGGTCGAGGCTGGCGAACAGCAACGGCCGGGCGATGACCAGGAGCACGACGATCAGCCCGGCGGCCACGACGGTCGCGGTGGTCGCCGCGGCGGGACTGATGCCGAAGATCGACCCGAAGAGCACGTTCACGCTGGCGGTGGAGTTGCCGGTGGCCCGGTGGCTTGTGTAGAGGGACAGGAAGAACACGCCGAGGCCGAGCACCCACGCGAACGTCGTGCCGATCACGACGTCGTCGGCGACACCGCGACCGCCGAGCAGCCCGAGGACCACGCCGACGCCGATGGTCGCGGCGAACAGCCCGAACCGCAGGTCGAGCCCGGCGGCCAACGCGGCGAGCGCGCCGGCGTAGGCGACGTGGGAGAGGGCATCGCCGGCGAAGACCTGCCCGCGCAGGACGACGAAGTAGCCCACCAGCCCGGACAGGATGGCGATGCTGGTGCCGGCGAGCAGCGCGTGCTGGATGAACGGCTGGGACAGCATGTGCCCCACCCCGGCGATCATGCGCGCCCGCCGCTCATGCCGCCGCTCATGCCGCCGCCTCGGCGGTCCGCGGCACCGACCGCCGGCGGGCGCGCCCGGCGCGGTCGGCGAGGGCCCGGTAGGCGGCGGCGAGCAGGAACAGGGCGAAGGCGAACGTCGTGACCCAGAACCCGATCGGGTACGGCGAGAAGTACGCGACGCCTTCACCCAGCCAGGTCACCAGCAGCGCGACCGCGATCGACAAGGTGATGCCGAGCACGGGGTTGGCCGTGAGCCGCACGGCGGTCGCGGCGGGCGCGACCAGCAGCGCGAACACCAGCAGGCTTCCGGTGACCTGGCTGGTGCCGGCCGCGGCGATGCCGAGCAGCACCAGGAACGCGGCGCTGACCAGCCGCACCGGCACGCGCCGCGCGCCGGCCACCGCTGGGTCGACGGTCGCGAACAGCAGCGGCCGGCCGAGCACCGTGAGCGCCACCAGGCTGACGAGACCCGCGATGAGCAACAGCCGCACCTGATCGTCGGTGACGCCGATGATGGTCCCGAAGAGCAAGTTGTTCAGCCCGGACAGGAAGCCCTTGTAGAGGCTGACGAACAGGAACCCGCAGGCCAGCGCGAACGCCTGCACGGTGCCGATCACCGCGCTCTGCTCGTCGTAGCCGCCGAGCCCTCCGCTCGTACGGCCGCTGGTCGGCAGGACCGCGATGGTCAGCGCACCCGCGATGCAGAAGCCGAAGAACCCGAACGCGGGGTCGATGCCCAGCCACACGGCGCCCGCCGCACCGGGGAACCCGATCACCGCGAGGGTGTGGCCGGCGAAGCTCTGCCGGCGCAGCACCATGAGGTAGCCGATCGCTCCCGCGACCACCGCAACGATCGTGCCGGCCTTGAGGGCGTTGACCATGAAGTGGAACTCGAACAGCTGCCGGATGTCCTCGACGATGTTCCAGCTCAGCCCCGTCGTGGTCACGGGTTTCGGACGTGCCCGGCCACGTCCGGCTGGCCGACCACGACGAGGCGGCCCGTCCGGTCGCGCAGCACGTCGATCGGTGTGCCGTAGAGCATGGTGAGGGTGTCGGCGTTGATGACCTGTTCGGGGGTGCCCATGATCGCGCCGCCGTGCGCGAGGTAGATGACCTGGTCGAGGTAGGGCAGGATCGGGTTCACGTCGTGCGCGACCAGCATCACCGTGACGCCTTGGCTGCGGCAGACGTCCTGGATCAGCGCGCTGACCCCGGCTTGGTTGGTGACGTCGAGGCTGTCCAGCGGCTCGTCGAGGAGGAGGAGCTCTGGTCGGCGGACCAGGGCCTGCGCGATCAGCAGGCGCTGCTGCTCACCGCCGGAGCACTGCCCGATCGGCCGCCGCGCGTAGCCGCCCGCGCCGACGAGGTCGATGACCTCCGCCACGCGGGCGCGGGCCTGCGCGGCGCGACCGTGCCGGAACCGGGCGGCGAACGGGACCGGCACGCCCCACCGGTCGCCGTCCAACCCGAGGCGAACGATGTCGACGCCGCGAACCCGGGTGCCGGCGTCGAACGCCCGGCGCTGCGGCAGGTAGCCGATCGCCCGGTTCCGCTGACCGGCCGGGGCACCGAGCACCTCGATGTGCCCGGCGCTGGTCGGCTGCAACCCGAGCAGGGCGCGTAGCAGGGTGGACTTGCCGACACCGTTCGGACCGAGGATGGCGACGAACTGCCCGGCGGGCACGGTGATGTTCACGTGCGACCAGACCGCCCGGCCGCCGACCCGGGCCTGCGCATCCGACAACCGCACGACCTCGCCGGCCTGCCGGGCAGCGACGGGCTCGGTCACAGTCAGACCATGCGTCACTTACCGGTCGCCTGGTGCAGCGCCGTGGCCAGCGCCTGGAGCTGGCTCACCTGCCAGTCCTGGAACGACGCGGTCGCCGGGCTGAGCGTCTCGGTGATCGTGGTGACCGGGATGTCGTGGGCGCGGGCGGCCTTCACCTGCTCGGACACGTCCGGGGTGCTGTTCTGGCTGTTGAACACGTACACCTTGATCTGCTTGCCGTTGATCTGCGCGTCGATGGTGGACTTGTCCGCGGCCGACGGGTCGGTCCCCTCGCTGATCGCCTTCAGGAAGCTCGGCGGGGTGAGCAGGTCCAGGCCGAGCGCGTCGGACAGCGGCGCGAAGATGCTCTCGCTCGCGCCGACCGGGGTGCCGGCGTACTTGGTCTTGATCTCGTCGATCAGCTGGTGGTACTGCGCGAGTCCCTGCGTCTCGAAGGTCTGCCGCTCCGTGTCGAAGTACGCGGCGTCGGCCGGGTCGATCTGCTTGAGGTCGGCGGTGATCGTGTCGGCGACCTTCTCGACGTCGGTGGGCGAGTACCAGCGGTGCGGGTTGCCGCCGTCGGCCACGCCGACGAGGTCGCCGACGTTGATCACCGTGCGGTTCGGGTCCGGGTTGGCGGCGAGCGCCTTGGCCGCCCACACGTCGTAGCCGATGCTGTTCTCGACGAACAGCTGGGCGGTCGCGATCGTGCGCCCGTCGGCCGGTGTGGGTTCGTAGTCGTGCGGGTCGGTGTCGGGGTTGGTGATGATCGACGTCTCGTGCACGTGCGTCCCGCCGAGCTGCGCGAGGATCGACCCCCACGCGTTGATGGTCGCCACCGCGGTGACGACGGTGGACCCGGAGGCCCCGGTGGACGCCGACGACGTCGAGGGTGTCGAGCCTGTCGAGGGCTTCGCGGCGGAGGAGCCGCACCCGGTCGCGAGCACGACCGTCGACAGAGCGGCGACGCACGTGCTCGCACCACCCAGGCGTCGGGTACGGGTCGAACCGCGCGTAGCGGCGCCGCGCCGGCGCGCCTGCATCATCAGCACCTGACTCACATCTCTCCGAAGTGGAAACGGTTTCCATTCGGACCGTAGTGAGTCTGCCGGTCGAGGACAAATGCGCGTTTCCGCATACGACCGCACGCGGAGACGTGCCCGGCCGGCTCGGTCAGCTGTCGCTGACCGCGTTGTCCGCGAGCGCGTGCAGCACGGTCTTCACCTGGAACGGCGTGAGCCCCGGGTGGTTGCCGAGGATGCGCGCGACGATGCCGGAGACGTGCGCGGCCGCGAAGCTGTTGCCGGTGACGACGACCGACCCGCCGCCGACCCACGCGACGTCGACGTCGATGCCCGGCGCCCCGACCTCCACCGGCGGGTGCGGGTTCCACGACCAGCGCTCGGGGTCGGTGCCCGCATGGGCGGCGACGCTGATGACCGAGGAGTAGGTCGAGGGGAAGCTCGGCGACGGTGTGTTGCTCACCGCGCACACCAGCACGACGCCGCGGTGCGCGGCCTCGTCGGAGAGCTCGTGGAGCGCGAGCGCATGCGCCTCGTTCGACGTCGACAGCGACAGGTTGACCACGTGGCAGCCGCTGCGGACCGCGTGCCGCAGGCCGGCGGCGAACACGGCGCCCTTGCCGGTGAGGCGCTCGCCCAGCACCCGCACGCTGTGCAGGCGGCAGGCCGGCGCGGCCGCGCGCACGATGCCGGCGCACGCCGTGCCGTGACCGAACGCGTCGCCCGCGGTCTCGTCGATGCGCACGCCGCCGCCGGCCGCCGGATCGACGGTGAGCGCGACAGATGTCGCGAGGTCGCCCACGCGCGGGTGGCCGACCTCGATGCCCGAGTCGACGATCGCGACGTCGACGCCCGCGCCGGCCCCGGGCCGCGCGCCGAGCGCGCCCTCGCGGGTGAGCAGGTCCGGCGCGAGGGCGCGGACCACGCCGAGCATGTCCGCGTCGAACTGCTCCGACCACGCCGGCCGGAGCGCGGTCACCGCCGATCCTCCATGTCGCGCGCCTCAGGTCCCGGGTGCGCTCAGGAGCTGCCGCGTCGCTCGTCGAGGACCGCACGCACGACCGCGGTCGCGAGCCGCACGTCGGCGGGTGAGCGATGCGCGAGCTCACCGAGCAACGCCGCGAGCGAGAGCACATCGCGGTCGGCGGGCGCGGCGTCGGCGGCCGCTTGCTGCAGCGCGACGGCGAGCGGTCCACCGTCGCGCACGGCCGCGCCGGCCGCGGCCAGCAGGTTGCGGCCGGCGTGCGAGAACAGCAGCAACGTGCCCAGCGCGATCGCCGCCTGGTCGGCGATCTGCTGCAGCAGGGTCAGGTCGTCCTGCGCGCTGCCGCGCGTGTCGTCCCGGTCGAGCACCTCGAGCACGCCGAACACGTGCTCGTCGTAGGCGACGGGCGCCGCGAGGATGCTGTCCGGGGTGTAGCCGGTGCGGTCGGCGATGTCGCTCGCCCACCGCGGATCGCGGCTCGGCTGCCGCACCGCGATCGCCTCGCCGCTCGCGAGCACGTAGCCCGCGATGCCGCGTCCCGCCGGCATGCGCATCTCGCCGATGACATCGGCGCCGCGTCCGCTCGTCACGGTGAAGACGAGCTCGGTCTCGTCGCGTGACAGCAACGCGAGCGAGCACGCCTGCGCGGCGAAGCTGCGCTGCGCCGTGCGCACCAGCGCCTCGAGCAACGTGCGGCTGCTCGGCGGGGTCAGCGCGGGTGCGGTCGCGTCGTACAGGGTCGCCATCTCGGCGAGGGCCTGCGTCAGCGCTTCGGTGCTCATCGGGCTCCTACAGCCGAGATCGGCCTGCCCCGACCGGAGTCGGGGCAGGCCGTCGGTGGATCGGTGGGTTACAGGACGACGGTCAGCACCGTTGACGAGGCCTGGATGCCCTGGCCGCCGCCGTAGCTGATGTCCAGGATGTGCACGCCGTGGCCGAGGCTGCCCAGGTCGAGGCTCGCGTGGCCGTCGGTGAGCTGCACGACGCCGACGACGAGGCCGCCGGACGTGACGGTCATGGTGCCGTTCGCGTGCTGCGCGCCGGCGCTCCAGTCGACGCCGAGCACGTTCATCGTGAGCACCGCCGGCTCGCCGGCGACCTTGAGCACCGAGGTCTCGATGCTCGACGTGGTCGCGACCGCGCCCTTCGTGGTGCCCGCCGCGACCTGACCGGTGGCCTTGAGCGTGTTGCTCGCGAGCTGTTGCTCCGGCTTGGTCGCGTTGTCGGCGGTGATGAGCGTGCCCTTGGTCGCGTTCTTCGCGACCTTCACCGTCGCGGTGGTCGTGCCACTGACGAGCTGCTGCTCGGGCTTGGTGACGTGGTCGACGGTCACGGCCGCGTTGTGCACGACCTGGGTTGCCGCGCCCTTGGCCTGCTGGGCCAGCGTGCCCGCGTCCTGCACGGCCTGGCCGGCCACGCTCTCGGCGCCCGGCACCGCGTTGGTGACCGTCTGGTCGGCGATGCTGCCGGTCAGCGAGATGGTGCGGTTGGCGGTGCTGCCGACCGCGGCGGGTGCGTTGTCGACGGTGACGCCGGCGGTGTGCGTCGCGGCGTTCGCGGCGGCACCGGCGGCGTCGAACGCCTGCATCGCGGCGTCGTCCGTGCTGTGCACGCTGTGCGACACGGCGGGCCCGACGGGCTGCACCGATCCGGCGTGCACGCCGGCAGCCGCGGCGATGCCGCCGCCCGCGCCGACGGCAGCGGCCACGCCGATGCCGGCGGCGACCTCGCGCAGGCCGTGTGCCTCGACGTCGTCGATGTCGGAGTCGATCAGGGCATCTGCTGCGAAGGTCGGCTCGATCTCGCGTTCCTGCATGACGTGCTCCTTCGATGTGGCCGTTCACCCCACGGAGCGGCCGTTGCCCCGAACGGTGCGCCTCGGCTCCGTCGACTTCAACCGACTGTCACCTCGGCGACACGTGATGTGGGCGACACCGGCCGGCGGCGGCGCGCCGGGCCCCGAGCATGACGAAGGGCTCCCTGAGCGGGGTGCAGGGAGCCCTTCGACGGACAGCGGATCAGGGCCTCTCCGCGAGCGCGCCGTCGGTGATCAGGCGCGCTCGCGGGGCCCTGGGACAGAGCTAGAGGACGGGGCCTTCCGGGCCGGCCAGCCCCTGCACGGCCCGGTCGACCTCCTGCAGGACATCCGACTTGGCCGAGGCACCCGATCCGACGGTGGAGCCCACGACGGCCTTGACCGTGCCCACCGTGCCGCCCACCTTCGACACGTCACGGTGCGCTATGGACGCCGGGTTGCCGACGGACGCGCCGGGCGTCTCCGCCCGCGTCGTCGCCGGCTCGTCGGCGGTGCTTGCGTGCTGCGTGGTCGGGCCGCCCTGCTGCTGGGTGGACCGCACGACGTGGTCGACCGCGCGCTGCACGCTCCCGGCGTCCTGCGCGGTCTTGGCCTGGACCATCGACGCGACCGTCGGGCCGACCGGGTGCGGCGGCCCCGGCGGGGCGACGGCGAACGCGGTCGCGGCGCCACCGGCACCCACGACGGCTGCGGCGCCGAGGCCGACGGCGAGCTCCCGCATGCCGTGGCCTTCGACATCGTCGTCATCGAGCATCGGGTCGGCGGAGAAGCTGGGCTGCTCGGGCACGGATCGTCCTTCCGGAGGGAGCGCCCACCCCACGGAGCGCTGCTGACTGGACCGTCCCGCCGCCGCCGGTCGTCTTCAACGGACTGTCGGGTCCCTGACACCTGCCATGAGCGTGCGGTGTGACGGACCGGACAGCTGCGGCGGGTCGGCCGGGCCGCTCGGCCGCGATCGGCCACGTCCGCTGTCCTGCGGGCGGCGCGGCCCTGACGCAGACTGCAGCACGTGACGCAGACCGGCCGGTGGACCCGCGACGAGCTCGAGCACGCGTTCGCCGAGTTCCAGCGCAAGGCGGAGATCGGTGGCCAGACCGGTGACTGGGGGCCGTGGGTCGACCAGTTCACCGAGGACGCGCACTACATCGAGCACCACTACGGCGAGCTCCACGGGCGTGAGGAGATCCGCGCGTGGATCGAGTCGGCGATGTCGGCGTACCCGGCGTCAGAGATGGACGCGTTCCCCATCGGCTGGTACGTGATCGACGAGGCGCGCGGCTGGATCGTGTGCCAGGTCTGGAACCGGATGAAGGACATCGGTGACGGGAAGGTCCACCAGGCCTACAACTTGACCCTGCTCAAGTACGCGGGCGACGGCATGTGGTCCTACGAGGAGGACATCTACAACCCCGCCCACTTCGCCACGATGATCGGTGGCTGGATCGCCGCGAAGGGCTGACCGGCCGCTACGCGGTCTTGTCGGTGCTCGGCGTGCTCTGCTGCTCGGTCGTCAGGTCGACGGTGCGGTCCGAGCTGTTGCCGGGCACGCGCAGGTCGGCTGCGGGACCGGCGGCGGGAAGGCCGTTGTTCGCGCGCTGCGCGTAGCGCCGCGCCATCACGACCCCACCGCCGAGCAGACCGAGCACGAGCACGAGCCGGCTGCGCCGCTTCGGCTTCTTGGCAGCCTTGGCGGCCTTCCCGCCCGCCTTGGCGGCCGCCGCGGTCAGCGCCGCTTCGGCGCGGCGTCGGGCGTCCTGCGCGGCGTCGGTCTCCGCGAGCCGGGCCGCGGCCTCGCGCGACAGCGCGGCGGACCGCTTCGCACCCTTGCGCGCCGCCTTCTGCGCGGCGGGCACAACGTGGTCGGCGAACGCGTCATGAACCGCCGGCACGACCTTGTCCGTCACGGCAGGCGCAACCTTGTCGGTGAACGTGTCCCGCACCGCCGGGACCACCTTCTCGGTCACCACCGGCACCACGTGATCGGTGAACGCGTCGTGCACGGCGGGGGCGATCTGGTCGGCGACGAGCGTCGTCACGGCGTCGCCGGCCGCGCTCGCCCGCTGCTGCACGCCGGCTCGCAGCTCGGCCCGCTTGAGCCGGGCCTTCGCCCGGTAGACGTCACGACGTGCCTTCTCCACGGTGGTCGCCATGACCGGGGAGGTACCCGCTGCGCGGAGCCCCCACACCCCCCGGGCGGGGAGTCCCGCACCGGGCGGCCTAGGCTGCTGCCGTGGCTTCCGAGACGTACGCAACCCTGCACACCAACCGCGGCGACATCGAGATCCGCCTGTTCCCGAACCACGCGCCCAAGACGGTCGCGAACTTCGTGGAGCTGGCGACCGGCGCCCGCGAGTGGACCGACCCGCGCACCGGCAAGACCAGCACCGCGCCGCTGTACGACGGCACCGTCTTCCACCGCGTCATCGAGGGCTTCATGATCCAGGGTGGCGACCCTCTGGGCACCGGCACCGGTGGCCCCGGCTACCGCTTCGGTGACGAGTTCCACCCCGAGCTCGTCTTCGACCGCCCGTACCTGCTCGCCATGGCCAACGCCGGCCCGGGCACCAACGGCAGCCAGTTCTTCATCACCGTCGGCGCCACCGCGTGGCTCAACCGCAAGCACACGATCTTCGGTGAGGTCACCAAGGGCACCGACGTCGTCGACGCGATCGCCACGACCAAGACCGCCGCGGGGGACCGCCCGGTCGAGGACGTCGTCATCAACAGCGTCACCGTCGAGAACCGCGACGCCTGACCGGCGGCTCGGCCCGAACCAGCCATGACCGAGCCGGACGCGCCCACGAGCTCGTCCGACGACGCGGTGCCGACCTGCTACCGGCACCCCGACGTCGAGACGCGGATCCGCTGCACGCGGTGTGACCGGCCGATCTGCCCGCAGTGCATGATCCCCGCCGCGGTCGGGTTCCAGTGCCCGGACGACGTGAGGTCCGGCCATCAGGGCGTGCGCGTCGCCCGCACGCCCTTCGGCGGTCGGGCAGCTGCGGCGGGCTTCCCCGTCACAGTGACGCTGATCGCGATCAACGTCGCGGTCTACCTCGTGATGGTCGCCCAGGGCCACAACCAGGACGTCACCGGAAGCTCCCTCTTCGCGCGCTTCGACGACAACCCCATCTCCATCGGCGTCCAGCACCAGTACTACCGGCTGCTCACCGCTGCGTTCACCCACCTCACGTTGCTGCACATCGCGTTCAACATGTACGCGTTGTTCGCCGTGGGCCCGGCGCTCGAGCGGATCTTCGGCCGGTCACGCTTCCTCGCGCTCTACCTGATCGCCGGCGTGGGGGGCAACGTCGCGGTCTTCGTCAACAACAGCGCCGGCGCGGGCGCATCGACATCGATCTTCGGGCTGTTCGTGGCCTACTTCGTCGTAGCCCGCCGGGTCGGCGTCGACACGACGAACATCGTCGTCACCATCGCTCTGAACATCGCGCTCACGTTCACGCTCAGCGGCATCTCGAAGGCGGGCCACATCGGCGGCCTCATCACCGGCGGTGTCGTCGCCGCGGTCCTCGTCTACGCGCCACGGGGCCCACGGCAGAGCCAGCTGCAGGTCGCCGGCATGGCGGCAGTGGTCGCCGTGCTCGCGGTGTTGACCTTCACCCACCACGTGGCACTGCCGCCGGGCTTCGTCCAGTGCGGCTCGCACATCTGCCTCGCGCCCTAGCGTTGTCCCCAGCGGTTGTCCACATTGGGGATTACTGACACCGATGTGATTACCGGCCTGTGAGTCTGTGGACAGGCTTGGGGACGAGGGGACGGTCAGCGCCAGCTGGTGAGCATCCCGACCGCGCCGATGGCCGCGCCGATGGCGATCAGGTAGTTCCAGCCGCCGAGCGCGGTCTGCCCCGGCAGCGGGCCGATCGTGTAGCCGACGATCCAGACGACGGCGAACAGGAACAGCACCAGGATGAGCGCGCCGTACCAGGGCGGGCTCGGCGGTCGGTTGCGGGCGGCCTTGGTCGGCGGCGGGGTGTAGGTCGCGCGCTTCGGCTTGCGCTTCTTCGACTCGGGCACAGCGGCCGCGCTCCTTCGCTCACCTGGGCTTCCCGGATTCCCCGGGGTCTTCCGCACGGACGGGCGTTAGCGTAGATGCCGTGACGCTGGCGACCGGGCCTTCGGCCGGCCAGGCTTCGTCGGCGACCCTGATGCCGTACCGGGAGCCGGCCGGCCAGCGGCGGCTGCGCGCCGCGCTGCGCGGCATCGGCGAGCTCTTCATCACCTGCGGGCTCGTCGTCCTGCTCTTCGTCGTCTACCTGCTCTGGTGGACCGACGTGCAGCAGCGCCACGTGCAGAAGGCGCTCACCAAGCAGCTCGAGCAGGAGTGGGCGGACAACGAGGCTCCGGGCATCGACGTCCCGGCCGTGCCGGGCGACGCGCTGGGCATCCTGTTCATCCCGCGCCTCGGCAGCCGCTGCGACGCTTCGGGCTGCTCCAAGGGCTACAACCAGATCGTCGTCGAGGGCGGCGACGTGAACACCTCCGCCGGCGCGGCGCTCGAGGACGAGGTGCTGGCCAAGGGCCCGGCCCACTACCCGGGCACGGCCCCCATCGGCGGCGTGGGCAACCTGGCGATCGCCGGCCACCGCGTCACGCACGGGCACCCGTTCAAGCAGCTCATGGACCTGAAGCCCGGCGACGCGATCGTGTTCGAGACGAAGGACTACTGGTACACCTACTCCGCCGTGTCGATGCAGCAGGTGCGGCCGACGTTCGTCGACGTCGCCTTGCCCGTGCCCCCGCCCGCCCCCGCCGGCGAGTTCGACCACAAGGCGTGGCCGGCGGTGGCGTTCCACGCGGGCGAGCACCTGCTGACCTTCTCGACGTGCACGCCGGAGTACACGGCGACCTACCGGCTGATCCTGCACGGCACGCTCAGCGCGAAGGAGCCGCGCACGCCGGGGACCGTGCCGCTCGCCCTGCAGCCAGGGCACGGACTCGCCGAGGACCACGACACCTATGCCCCGCTGACGTGAGGACCGGCTGATGTACTCGTGGGTCTGGCGGCACCTGCCGGGACCGGTGCTGCTGCGCGCGTTGATCTCGCTGATCCTCATCGCGCTCGTGGTCATGGCGCTGTTCCACTGGGTGTTCCCGTGGGTCGAGCCGCACGTGCCGTTCACGCACGACAGCGGTGGGGTGTCGTCCGGATGACCCGCGTCCTCGTCGTCGACAACTACGACTCGTTCGTCTACAACCTCGTGCAGTACCTCGGGCAGCTCGGCGTCGACGTGCTCGTGCGCCGCAACGACGAGGTCACCGTCGACGAGCTCGACGGCCTCGGGATCGACGGCGTGCTGCTGTCACCCGGGCCGAGCTCGCCGGAGAACGCCGGCGTCTCCGTCGCGATGGTGACCGCGTGCGAGCAGCGGCGGCTGCCGCTGTTCGGGGTGTGCCTCGGCCATCAGGCGATCGCGGTCGCGCACGGCGCGGTGGTGTCGCGGGCGCCGGAGCTGCTGCACGGCAAGACCTCCGAGGTCGTGCACGACCGCGTCGGTGTCCTGGCCGACCTGCCGTCGCCGTTCATCGCGACCCGGTACCACTCGCTCGCGGTCGAGGAGGACACGCTCCCGCCCGAGCTCGAGGTCACCGGCCGCACACCGAGCGGCGTGGTGATGGCGCTGCGCCACCGCACGCTGCCGGTCGAGGGTGTGCAGTTCCACCCCGAGTCGGTGCTCACGCAGGGCGGCCACCTGATGCTCGCGCGCTGGCTCGCGACCTGCGGTGACGAGCGGGCGCTGGTGCTGGCGCCACCGTTGTCCGCCGTGGTCGACGAACGCCGCCAGGCCGCCTTCGCCTGACCGGTCAGCCCACCGGGTTGGCCAACCCGTCGACGACCTGCGCGCCCGGCAGCGCGCCGATCGCGGCGCCCGGGACGAGCAGCTTCGAGCGGCGCAGGCCGCTGCCGATGATCGCGCGCTCCACGGCGAGCACCCGCGGGTCGACGTAGATCGGCCAGCCCGCCGGCAGCCCGACCGGCGTGATGCCCCCGAACTCCATCGCGCTCTCGCTGGTGGCGACATCCATCGGCGCGAAGCTCGCCTTGCGGGCGTCGAGCAGCTTGCGCACCACGCCGTTCACGTCGGCCCGCGTCGTCGCGAGCACCACGCAGGCGGCGAGCGTCGTGGCGTCACCCCGCCGCCCCGCGACGACCACGCAGTTCGCCGATGCCTCGAGCGGGGCGTCGTAGGCCGCGCAGAACGCGGCGGTGTCGGCGAGCTCGGGGTCGATCGGTGCCACCAGCCACTCGTCGTGCGCGGCCGCGGCCACCGGTGCGGCGAGCAGTGCCCGGCCTTCGCTCACCGGGACCGCGTCGAGCCCCCAGACCCGCTGTGCCACAGCGCTACGGGGTCGGGAGGATCGAGTCGGTCGGCGGTGCGGTCGACGGCGTCTCGGAAGGCGCGGCCGGGGTCGGCGACGGGGTCGGGCTCGGCGTCGGGCTCGGCTTGAGCTCGCCGATGGTCACGTTGACGGTCGTGTTGCGATCCACCTTCGCACCCGGCGGGGTGTCCTGCGAGACGACCTTGCCGACCTTCTTCGGGTCGGTCACGAAGGTCGAGCTCGGCGTGCCGAGCAGGAGGCCCACGTCCTGGAGCGCCTGGCTGGCCTCGTCCTGCGTCTTGCCGGTCAGATCAGGCACCACTGACTTGTTCGTGACGACCTGCAGCGTCACGACCGAGCCCTTCGGCACGCTCATGCCGCCCTTGGGTGTGGAGCCGACGACGGTGTCCGGGTCCTTCGTCAGATCGGTCACCGACTGTGCCGGGCCGTTCTTCAACCCGAGGTTGGAGAGCTCGCTGCGGGCCTGTTCCTGGGTCTCGCCGACGATGTCGAGCGGCACCGTAACCATCTCGACACCGGAGGACACCGTGAGGTCGATCGCCGCGCCCTGCTTGATGGAGCCGTAGCTGGGGTCCGGGCTCTGGCTGATCACCTTGTCCTTGTCCACCGTGGTGCTGAACTCGGGCGTGACCTTGCCCACGACGAAGCCGTCGTCGGCGATGACCTTCCTCGCGTCCTCGAGCGTGCGGCCGACGAGGTTCGGGATCTGCGTGCTCTTCTTGGTGTTCGAGTTGAGCAGCGACCGCGTCACGAGCGCGGCGACGACGATCACGATGATGATCGCGGCCGCGAGCGTGATGTAGCCGGCGCGCCGGCGGCGTTGCGCCGCCGCACTTGCCGCCGCCAGGCCGACGGGTGAGAGGACGGTCGTCGCCGTGGTCGGAGGTGCCAGCTGCTGGGTGCGCGCTTCGGGCGTCAGGACCGGCGTCGCGGTGACCCGCCGACCCGCGGCGACGCGGTCGAGGTCGGTCGCCATCTCGCCCGCCGTCTGGTAGCGGTTGTCCGGGTTCTTCGCCATCGCCTTGAGCACGACGGCGTCGAGGTCCGCGGTGATCTCGGGGTCGAGCTGGCTCGGCGGCACGGCCGTCTCGCGCACGTGCTGGTAGGCGACCGCGACCGGGGAGTCGCCGACGAACGGCGGGCGGCCGGTGAGCAGCTCGTAGAGCAGGCAGCCCGTGGAGTAGACGTCGCTGCGGCCGTCGGTGTGCTCGCCGCGGGCCTGCTCGGGCGAGAGGTACTGGGCGGTGCCGATGACGGCGGCCGTCGCGGTGACGGTGGCCGCGCTCGCGGTGGCCGCGCGCGCGATGCCGAAGTCCATGACCTTGACCTGGCCGTTGCGCGTGAGCATCACGTTGCCCGGCTTGATGTCGCGGTGCACGAGGCGCTGTGCGTGCGCGTAGTCGAGCGCGCGGCAGACCTCGGCGACGATCTCGACCGCGCGCCGCGGCAGCAGTCGCCCTTCGCTGCGCAGCACGTCGCGCAGCGTGCGGCCCTCGACGTACTCCATGACGATGTACGGAGTGGCTACGGAGCCGTTCGCCGTGTCATCGACGTCCTCGCCGGTGTCGTACACGCTGACGATCGACGGGTGCGACAGGCTCGCCGCCGACTGCGCCTCGCGGCGGAACCGGGCGAGGAACGCGGGGTCGCGCGCGAGGTCGGCGCGCAGCACCTTCACCGCGACCTCACGGCCGAGGCGCACGTCCCGTCCGTGGAAGACCTCGGCCATGCCGCCGTAGCCGAGCAGCTGCCCGAGCTCGTAGCGGCCGCCGAGCAGCCGACCTTCCGCGCTGGTCACGTGTTCCGTCCTGTCCTGGTCGTCTGGTGAAGGGTAGGCAACCCGGCGCCGGGAGCCTGCGAGCGGGCCGGGTGAGGCAGGGCGCCGGGAGCCTGCGAGCGGGCCGGGTGAGGCAGCTCGTCGGCTGCTGGTGTGACGCTCACTGGCCCGGCGGGGTTACCAGGGCGTTGATGACGTCCCGCACGATGGGGGCGGCGACCGTCGCTCCCTGCGCGGCGGCGCCCCGCGTGCCGCCGTTCTCGACGAAGGCGACGACCGCGACCTTGCGGTTGCCGGCCGTGTTGAAGCCGGCGAACCAGGTGTCGGGCGGCAGCCCCGTGCCGTGCTGCGCGGTGCCGGTCTTGCCGGCCACCTTCAGCGCCGGGTTGAAGCCCGCGCCGGCGGCGGTGCCGTGGTCGACGACGGCCTGCATCATCGTCGTGAGCTCGGTGGCCACCTGCGCGCTGACGGGGTTCCCCCCGTCGGTGCCGTGCCCCTCGGACAGCTGCGACCTGTCCGGCGCGAGCTCTCTGGCCACGAGGTAGGGCGTGATGAGGTGCCCGCCGTTGGCGATGGCCTGCACCACCATCGCCGCCTGCAGCGGCGTCAGCGCGACGTCGCGCTGACCGATGGCTGACTGGGCGAGCGCGGGCGGGTCGAGCTCACCGCTGGCGAACGTGCTGCGCACCCACGGCAGCGGGAACGGCGGCGTGGGCTGGCCGATGCCGAACGCGCTCGCCTGCGCCTGCAGCTTGTTCTGGCCGAGCTTCACGCCGAGCTTCGCGAACGCGGTGTTGCACGACGTCGCGAGCGCTTCGGTCAGCGGCTCCTTGCCGCCGCTTCCGCACAGCTCGCCGGCGAAGTTCGGGATGGCGACGTTGGTGAGCGGCGGTGTGTAGGTCGCCGGCGCGTCGACGCGCGTGCTCGGCGTGTAGCCGTCGGAGAGCGCCGTCGCGCTGGTGATGACCTTGAACATCGACCCGGGCGGGTAGCGGTTCTGCGTCGCCCGGTCGAGCAGCGGGTTGCCCGGCTGCTTCAGCAATGCGTTGTAGGCCTGCTGCGCCGCAGCGCCGTCGCGGCTGGCGATGGGGTTGGGGTCGTAGGTCGGCAGCGTCACCAGCGCGAGCACGGCGCCGGTCTGCGCGTCGAGCGCGACGACGGCGCCGCTGTTGCCCGAGCCGCCGAGCGCGTTCTTGAGCGAGTTGTACGCGGCCTGCTGGCCGGCCTTGTCGATCGTCAGCACGACCGAGCCGCCCTGCTTCTGCTTGCCGGCGAGGGTGTCGGTGAAGTTGCGGATGGCGAGCCGGTCGTCGTTGCCGGAGAGCAGGTCGTCCTCCGACTGCTCGATGCCCTGCGTGGAGATCACCCCGGCCCAGCCGGTGACGGCGGCGTACATCTCGGCCTGCTCGGGCTTCTCCTGGTGGGTCGTCGGGTCGGGTGAGTAGACGCGGTCGTAGGTGCGGCCGTCCTTCGACAGGAAGCTCGCGGCAAGGACGGTGCCGTCGCCGCCGAGCTGGATCTGTCCGCGGTCGGTGGTGAGGCGGGTGAGCAGCGGGCGGGGGTTGTCGGCGCGGTGGTTGAGCGTGTGCGCCTGCCCGACCTGCACGACCGTCGCGTTGACGAGCAGCGCGAGGAACAGCAGGCCGAGCGCGATCGACAGCCGGCGCAGCGGTGCGTTCACGGGGCGCCGTCCGGCACGTGCGCGATGGTCGGCTCGCCGTCGTCGTCCGCGCCGTCGCCAGCATCGTCGGCGTCGTCACCAGCGTCGTCGCGAACGCGGCTGACGACGACCGTCCGCGCCTCGGCGCTGCGCACGATCGACGTCGGCGCGTCGCCGTAGGGGCTGTCGTCGCGGAGGGGCGGCGGAGGGCGACGGGCGGCGTCGGAGATGCGCAGCAGCAGCGCGATGATCGCGAAGTTCGCGACGAGCGAGCTGCCGCCGTAGGACAGGAACGGCGTGGTGAGCCCGGTGAGCGGGATGAGCCGCATCACGCCGCCGACGATCACGAACACCTGCAGCGCGATGCTCGCGGCGAGCCCACCCGCGAGCATCTTGCCGAAGGAGTCGCGCACCCCGATGGCCGCGCGCAGGCCGCGCTCCACGATGAGCCCGTAGCAGACGAGCACCGCGACGACGCCGACGAGCCCGAGCTCCTCGCCGAGGGCGGCGAACACGAAGTCGGTGCGGGCGAACGGCACGATCTGCGGATGGCCGCGCCCGAGGCCGGTGCCGAGCAACCCGCCGCCGCCGAACCCGTAGAGGCCCTGCACGAGCTGGTAGCTCTGGTCGTGCACGTAGCTCGGCTTGAACGCGTGGAGCCAGATGTCGAAGCGCTCGCGGACGTGAGCGAACGCGTGGTAGGCGAAGTAGGCGCCACCGGCGAAGAGCACAAGACCTATGACGAGCCAGCTGCTCCGTTGCGTTGCGACGTAGAGCATGGCGACGAACACACCGAACAGGAGCAGGCTCTGGCCGAGGTCGTTCTCGCGCGACAGCACGGCGAGGCTGGCGACCCAGGCGAGCAGCACAGGTCCGAGGTCGCGGGCGCGCGGGAGCTGCAGACCGAGGAACGATCGGGTCACGAGGCTCATCACGTCGCGCTTCGCGACGAGGTAGGCCGCGAAGAAGATGACGAGCAGCACCTTGGCGATCTCACTGGGCTGCAGCGAGAACCCGCTGACGCGGATCCACACGCGGGCGCCGTTGACCTCGCTGATGCTCGCGGGCAGCACTGCCGGGAGCATCAGCAGCACGAGTCCGACGAGCGCAGCGGTGTAGCCGAAGCGGGCGAGCGTGCGGTGGTCGCGCACGACGCCGAGCACGACCACGAAGACGCCGGTGCCGATGGCCAGCCACACGAGCTGCAGCGGCGCGTAGTTGGTGCCGCTGAGGCTGTCGTCGATGCGCCCGATCAGCGTGAGGCCGAGGCCCGCGAGCATCACGACGAGCGGCAGGAGGAGCGGGTCGGCGTACGGCGCGAACCGGCGCACGGCGAGGTGCATGACGAGCGCGAGCACCAGCAGCACGCCCGCGTCGGCGGCGATGCGGCTGTTGAGCGCGTTGGTGCGCGCGATGACGACGCAGGCCTGGCCGGCGGCGGCGAGCAGCACGCCGAAGAGCAGCAGCGCGAGCTCGGCGCCGCGGCGTCCGGAGGTGCGCGCGAGGGGGGCGGGGGCGGCGGTCACGGCGTAGGCGTCGCGCTCGGAGTGGGTGGGGCCACCGACGGGCTCGCGCCGGGCGTCCCGGGCGGCGGGGCGGTGCTCGCGGCGTCGGCCGCGTCCTTCTGCAGGCGCTGCACGATCGTCTCGGCGTCGGCCTTGCTGTCCGCGGTGATGCCGTCGTTGACCGACGAGCGGTCGGCCTCGGCGAGCGCGCCGTACTGCAGGCCGGTGCGCTCGACGACCGAGTGGAGCCGCAGGCCCGCGAGCGAGCCGGGGATGCCGCGGTAGACGACGACCTCCCCGTCGGAGGTGCCGACGTAGTACTGCCGGTCGAGGTAGAGGTGGCTGCCGATGAACAGGCCGAGCCCGACCAGGACCAGCGCCAGCGGGATGACGACCGCGGGGCGCAGGAGGCGGCGCACCGGCGCGGCGTGCTGCGCTTCCTGCTCGCGCCGCCGCCGCGGCCGGCGCGTCAGGGCGGCGGCCCGGCCGGCCGCTGA
>DASZYF010000068.1:0-1681 GCA_035545535.1 Mycobacteriales bacterium
AGGTAGTGGGCGGCCGGGTCGAGCGGCACGGCCTCGGCGCGCGAGGCGGCCAGCCGCTCGGCGCGGCTGTACGCACCGGCGGCCAGCGCGGCGCGCACCTCACCCGCGGTGGCGGGGCGCTGCTCGATGACCGGCTTGGGCGGGTCGGGGCGACGGCGCGGGACGCGCAGCGTCATGCGCGGCTTCGGCACCTCGGCCGCGGGCGGCGGCGGAGGGGCGGCGACGACCGGGCGGTAGAGGAAGGCGTCACCGACGCGGTCGACGAAGAAGCTGTCACTGACCTGCCACAACGTCTCGGAGTGACCGAGCAGCAGCACCCCGTCGTTGGCGATCGCCTCCCGGATGCGGCCCATCAGCGCGACCGTGACCTCGCGGGCGAGGTAGATCGTGACGTTGCGGCACAGGACGAGGTCGATCGTGCCCGGCGCGTACGGCACCGGGTCGGACGCGAGGTTCTGCAGCTCGAAGCGCACGACCTTGCGCAGGTGGTCGTTGACGCGCCAGTGGCCCTCGCTGACCGGCTGCAGCCACCGCCCGCGACGAACGTCGTCGACCATGCTGAGCATCCGCTCCTGGTACACACCCTCGCGCGCGAGCTTGAGCGAGGTGAGGCAGATGTCGGTGCCGAGCACCTCGAAGTCACGGATGCCGGCCTCGAGCGCGAGCATCGCGACCGAGTAGACCTCTTCGCCCGTCGCGCAGCCGGCGCTCCAGATGCGGATGGGCCGGCCCTTCGCGGCGAGCGCCGGCAGCACCGACTCGACGAGCGCGTGCATCTGCGGCGGGTTGCGCAACCAGTGCGTCTCGCCGACGGACACGGCGTCGAGCAGCTCCTGGCGCACGTCGGGGTCGAGCTCGGCGCGGGCGAGGTAGGTCGCGACGTCGGGCAGCCCGGAGGCGAGCCGCAGCCGCTCCACGGTGGAGTCGACGGAGACCCGGCGGCTGCCCTGGATGTCCAGGCCGGCCAGCCGGTAGAGGGTGGTCGCGACCAGCGCGGCCTCGTCCGGCGTCACGACTCTCCCTCCTCGATGACGGTGAGGATCGAGGCGGCGATGTCGTCGAGCGGGAGGATCTCGACGGCCGCGCCGAGCGACACGGCCTGGCCGGGCATGCCCCACACGACGCTGCTCGCCTCGTCCTGAGCGATCGTGTGCGCGCCGGTGCTGTGCATCGCCTTGAGACCGGCGGCGCCGTCGCGGCCCATGCCGGTGAGCAGCACGCCGAGCGCCATCGGGCCGAGGATCGACGCGGCCGAGTGGAAGGTCGCGTCGACGCTGGGCACGTGCAGCTGCCCGGGCGCCGGCGGCTTGAGCCGCACGCGCAGCAGCGCGTCGATCGTGGTGTTCTCACCGTCGGGCGCGAGCGTCACGGTGCCCGGCTGCAGCTGCGCGAAGCTGCGGCCCACCGTGACGGGCAGCGCAACCTGCTCGTCGAGCCACGACGCGAGCCCGGTGACGAACCCCGGGCTCATGTGCTGCACGACGAGCACCGGCACCGGCAGGTCCGACGGCAGGCCGGACAGCAGGCTCACGAGCGCGGCCGGACCGCCGGTGGACGAGCCGACGACGACGAGCCGGACATGGCTCTGCTCGCCGCTGGCGATGCGCGGGACGGCGGGAGCGGCGGAGCGCTCGGCCGCCTTCGCGGCGACCGCCGCGGCGACGGGCGCCGGGGCGGTCTC
>DASZYF010000069.1:0-14955 GCA_035545535.1 Mycobacteriales bacterium
CGCCCCGAGCGCGTGCTCACCCCAGCGCAACCAGCCGACCAGCGCCGCTCCGGCGAGCAGGTGTGCGGCCGTCATCGCGGGGCCGGGCAGCACGCCCGGCCCGTGCGCGCCGTGGTGGCCGAGGAACGCGATGTGCAGGCCGAGCTGGCTCCCGAACACCCCGACGGAGAGGCCGGGCAGGCCGCGCTGCCGCCGGGCGAGGGGCCGGGCGGCCACGAGGCTCACGCCGCCGGCGGCGACCAGGTCGGGCAGGGTGGGCAGGCTGCCGTGACCGGCCCGGTGCGCGCCCGCCCCGAGCAGGACGGTGAGGGTGGCGAACACCGCCGAGCGGGCGGCGGCGAACGGCGCCGGCGCGCTCATGCGCGGACCTTGTAGGAGGTCTCGCCCGCGTAGTCGTCGCCGTCGAGGGTGACGATCTGCACGGTCAGCGTCCACCGACCCCGACCGGGCACGACCACCCCGGTCGCGGTGCCGTGGCCGTCCGTGGCGAACCCGGTGTCGGAGTAGCTGAAGCGCACCGGGCCCAGCCCGCCGCCGGTCTGCTCGAGGTCGCCGGAGATGCTCGAGACCGGGAGCACCTTGCCGGTGGCGTCGAAGACGTAGGCGTGGAGGGTCGTCGGCCCGACCTTGGTGCGGGTGACGTCGAGGGTGACCTTGATGGTCTTGCCGCCGGCGTCCTGCGCCGTGACCTGCGCCGTGTAGGACGGCGCGTAGGCGGTCCGGCCGGGCACCGAGTTCACCAGCAGCGCGGTCACCACCAGCACGCCCGCGCCGATGAGGACCTCCAGCCCGACCGATCGGCGCAGCCGCCGGACCTCCTCGGCCGACGGCTCCGCGGGCCGTTGGCCGGACCCGCCGACGGCGACCTCGTCCACCGACGTCGCGGCGTGCGCGACCAAGGCGGGCGGGCCGACGTGCCGCCGGATCCAGAGCCGTCCGGCGTTGCCCAGCGCGAGCAGGAGGGCGAAGCCGCCCCACTTGATGAGCAGCAGCCTCCCGTAGTGGGTGTCCCACAGGGCGGGGAGCGTTCCCACCTCGCGCCACGTCTGGTAGGTGCCGGTCAGGACCAGCACCGCGACGCAGACCATGGCGGTGCGCGACCAGCGGGGCAGCACCTCGGCCAGCTCGCCGGGCTGGCGCTTCCAGAGCAGCGCCGTCGCCAGCACCGCGAGCCCTCCGATCCACACGGACGCCGCGCCGATGTGCAGCGCGTCCGCCGTCGCGGCGAGCGGCACCTGGATGCCCTGCCCCGCGTGCTCGGACAGCGTGAAGGTGAGCAGCATCGTGATGCCGAGGCCGGCCAGGTCGAAGCTCTGGCCCTTGTCTCGTTCGTGCAGCCGGCGCAGGACGGGGATGGCGAGGACCAGCAGGAGCAGCCGGACCGCCATGAGCTTGCCGTAGCGGGTGGCGAGCGTCTCGGAGACGAGGTCGCCCTCGAACACGTCGCCGAGCCCGACCCCGGCCCCGTAGGGGCCCTCGAGCAGGAAGAGCAGGACGGAGGAGACCCCGACCAGCACCCAGCCGGCCGCGACGAGGCGCCGCGGCCGCTTGCGCTGCGCACCGGCCGGCCACACGACGACCAGGAAGAACGACCCGCCGACGAGCAGGACGACGCCCGCGAAGGCGAGCGAGCGGCTGACCCCGTGCAGGAACCCGACGAGCGTGTCCCCGGCGACGGCGGGTGGAGCGCCGCCGGCCGGCACGCCGTAGCCGAAGCTGAAGGTGCCGCCGACCGGGTGGCTGTCGGCACTGACCACGTGCCACACCACGGCGTAGGAGGCCTTGGGCAGCCCGCTCTTGAGGGTCGCGACGACCGTGCTGCCCGAGCCCTTCGGGTGCCTGGCATCCCCGAGGTCGACCCGGTGCCCCGCCGGGTCGAGCACCTCGATCGAGCGGGCGTTCACCCCGACCGTCTCGCTGAAGTGCAGCGACACCTGGGTCGGGAGCGTCGCCACCTGGCTGCCCTGCTCGGGGGTGGTCGACTCGAGGATCGCGTGCGCGGCGGCCGGTCCGGCGGCGCCCACGATCAGGCCGACCGTCAGGCCGAGGACGGCCGCGACCGCTGCGACGAGGGCAGCGAGGCGGCGCACCCGCCCATCATGGCCGCACACCCTGAACCGATCACGGCCGGCGGTGACGGCGCCGGAACAGGTAGGCCGCCGTCACCAGCGCTCCGGCCCCGGCGATGAGCGCGGCGGGCCCGGCCTTGCCGGTCCAGCTGCTCCCGCCCTTCCCGCCCACCTGCACCACCAGCGGCGGGTAGTCGTAGTCCTTCCCGCTGTCGAGGTGCGACACGACGGTGACCGACAGCTCGCCGCTGGTGGTGGGGGTCCCGTCGATGTAGATCTGCCCGATGCGGCCCGCAGGGAGGTCGAACCCGGTGAGGCGGACCGTCTGCCCGTCCACGGCCGGCGTGCCGAGGTCCGGCCCGATCGCGCGGGCATCGGTGAGGCGGAACGAGACTGGGAACGTGACGTCCGCTCCGTGGAAGGCCCCTTCGTCACCCAGGATGATCAGCGTGAGGCGTGCCGGCTCCCCCGCCCGGAGCGGACCGGCCGCGATCACGTTCGGGTGCGCGAAGGCCGGTCCGGCCGAGAGCGTCACCCCTGCCAGCGCGCCGAGCAGCGCGGCGGCTCCTCGCGGCCGGGTGCGCATGCACATGACCCTAGGCAGGGCGCTGGCCCGCGCCGGCCTCGTCGCCGCGACGACGGCGCTGTTCGCCGGGTTCGGCCCGGCCGCGCCGGCCGACGCCCACACGGTCAGCGGGCAGGGCTCGTCGAACTTCCACACGGTCGTGACCGGCGTCGCCCCGGCCACCCCTGGCCTCACGGTCCGGGCGGTCGAGGACGGCAGCCGGCTCGAGCTCACCAACGCGACCGGGCGCGAGGTGATCGTGCTCGGCTACCAGGGCGAGCCGTACCTGCGGCTCACCCCGACGGCGGCCGCCACCGCGGCCGACCCCGCCGGGGTGTACGAGAACGAGACCTCGAGCACCACCTACCTCAACCGCAGCCGGCAGTACGGGGCGATCCCTCCCACCGCCAACGACAAGGGCGAGCCGGTGAGGTGGAAGCAGATCGGCCGCGTCCGGGCGGACGGCGCGACCGTCGTGCGCTGGCACGACCACTCGGCCCACTACATGTCGAGCGACGTGACGCTGCCCGGCCCGCGCAGCCAACGCCAGGTCGTCT
Source organism: Mycobacteriales bacterium (assembly GCA_035545535.1). Taxonomy (GTDB): domain Bacteria; phylum Actinomycetota; class Actinomycetes; order Mycobacteriales; family CAJCIY01; genus DASZYF01. Next base: position 3,192 of record DASZYF010000069.1, read on the forward strand.
TCGACTGGGACGCCAAGCTCACCGTGGCGGGGGCGCCGGTCACCGTGACCGGCCAGCTCGTCTGGGTGCCGGGTCCCCCGGCCTGGCCGTGGTGGGTGCTGGTCGGCGTCACCGGCCTCGCGACCGCGGCGCTCGGCGCGCTCGCACGCGGCCCGCAGCTCATCGCGGTCGCCGGGGTGGCGGTGGTGCTCGTCGACCTCGGGCACTCGGTCGGGATCGCGTTGGACCAGGCCGGGTCCTTCGGCGCGCAGGCCTCGACCTTCGCCTCCGGCAACGTGGTCGAGGCCGTGGCCTGGGTCCTCGGGATCGTGGGAGCCGGGTTCGCGCTGCGCCGGCACATCGGCGGCCTGTTCGCCCTCGGCGCCGCCGGCGCCGTCATCGGCGCGGTCGGCGGGCTCGGCGACGTCGGGGTCTTCGGCCACTCCTCGGCACCCTTCGCGGGCAGCCTCGTGCTCGCCCGTGCGCTGACCGCGCTGACCGTCGCGCTCGGTCTGGGCCTCGTGCCGGCCTGCTTCCTCGCGGTCCGGCGCCACGACCGGGCGGCCGCGAACGGCCCCGACCGGGCGGCCGCGGACGGTCCCGACCAGGCCCAGCCCGCGGCCGGGCCACGGGACGATCTCGACATCTCAGACGACCTGCTCGGCCCGCGATCCGGCACGTAGATTTAGGTGGTGGAACGCCGGACCGCGGGCATCGTGTCCCTCGCGCTCGGCACGTCCCTGCTCACCGGAGTGGGGATCGGCGCGGTGGTCGCGGGGCGCTCGAGCAGCTCCGGGCCGGCCGCACCGGCCCACCACGTCGCGGCCCCGGTCACCGTCACCATGGCCCCGGCGGCGGTGAAGGGCCGGATCCCGTTCACCGGGGCGCTGCGGGTCGGGGTGAAGGGCGGGCGCCTGGTGTCCGCCCTCGTGGCCGGCCCGGCCGGCGCGCTGAACGGGCAGGTCGCCCGCGGCACCTGGACCACCGGCGCGCGGCTGCTGCCGGGCTCCACCTACATCGTCTCGGTGCGCTACATCGACAGCCTCGGCCGGACCCACACCAAGACCCAGAAGGTCCGCACGACCGACAGCCCTCAGCACGTGACCGCGACCATCACCCCGGGTGACGACGACGTGGTCGGGGTCGGCCAGCCGGTCGTCGTCGACTTCGACCGGCCCATCCCGGACGCCGCGAAGGCTGCGGTGGTCCGGGGCCTGTCGGTGTACAGCACGCCCGACGTGGAGGGCGCCTGGCGCTGGTACAACGACACCGAGATCCACTACCGGCCGAAGGTGTACTGGCCGGCGCACACCAAGATCCGGGTCGTCGCCGACATGCGGGGCGTCCAGCTGGACGCCGAGACCTGGGGCACCGGCGTCCACACCTCCAGCTACTCGATCGGCGACCGGCACGTCAGCGTCGCCGACGCCGCGACCCACACGTTGACGGTCTATGAGAACAACAAGGTGATCCGCACGTTCCCCATGAGCGCGGGGAGCCCGAAGTACCCGACCAAGAGCGGCGTCCACATCGCCCTGGAGAAGTCTCCCGAGGTGATCATGGACTCGGAGACCGTCGGCATCCCCCGCAAGTCGCCGGACGGTTACTACGAGAAGGTCCAGTGGGACGTCCGCATCTCCAACGGCGGGGCGTTCGTCCACTCGGCGCCGTGGTCGGTGGGGGCCCAGGGGAGCTCGAACGTCTCGCACGGGTGCATCAACCTCGCCCCGGCCAACGCGGAGTGGTTCTACGGCTGGAGCCTCAAGGGCGACGTCGTCTCGGTGGTGAACACCGGTGTCCCGCCGGTCACCGGCGACGAAGGCATGGCCGACTGGAACTACACCTGGGACGAGTGGCGCTCGGGCACCTGACCGCGACCTGACGACCCGTCAGGAGATCTCCTCCACACCTGATGAGTCGTCAGAAAGCAGACGAATACCCGACTATCTGTCCACCACCCGGGCGCCGGGGACCGGTCCGTCGGCCCGCCGGACCGTCCGGCACACGCCGAGGCCGGTCAGCCCCGCGGCGAGGTCGGTCGCGGCGTCGGCGTCCGCGGCGAGCAGCGCGACGGTCGGCCCGCTGCCGGACACGACGGCGCCGAGCGCCCCCAGGTCGGCCGCGGCCTCGAGGGTTCGGCGCAGGTCGGGGCGCAGGCGGGCGGCGGCGTCCTGCAGGTCGTTGGTGAGGGCCGCGCCGAGGGCGACCGGGTCGCCCGCGCGCAGCGCCGCGAGCACCGCGTCGGCCCGCGCGGACCAGGTCAGGCGCTCCTCGGCGTCGTACGCCGTGAAGACCTCGGGCGTCGACAGGCCGCCGTGGGCGAGGGCCAGCACCCATGCGTAGCTGCCGCGCGTCAGGACGGGGCTGAGGTGCACGCCCCGGCCGGTCCCGAGCGCGGTGCCACCGACCAGCGAGAACGGCACGTCGCTGCCGAGCTCGGCTGCGAGCACCTCGAGGTCGCTCCGGTCGAGGGCGGTCCCCCAGAGCGCGTCGCAGGCGACCAGCGCGGCCGCCGCGTCGGCCGACCCGCCGGCCATGCCGCCGGCGACGGGGATCGCCTTGCGGATGGACAGGTGCACGCCGGTGGTGGTGCCGGTGCGCTCCGCGAGGAGGCGGGCGGCCCGGACCGCGAGGTTGCCCTCGCCGGCGGGCACGTCGTCGGCGCCCTCACCGGTGACGGTCGCGGTGACGTTCGTGGCGTCGGCGGGCTCGGCGGGGTGATCTGCGACGACTTCGTCGAGGAGGTCGACGGCCTGGAACACGGTCACGAGCTCGTGGTAGCCGTCATCGCGGCGCGGTCCGACGCCGAGGTGCAGGTTGATCTTGGCCGGAGCCCGGACGACGACCGGCACGTCCTGAGCCTAGGCGCGCTCCTCGGGTCGCGAGATGCCTGGACGATCTGGACGGATGCCGTCTGCACCTCGGGTCGATGGCGCCGTGACCTGCGCGTTCAAGGAACCGGGTCGACCCGTCGATGAGGGTTCGATGGACCGAACGGAGCATACCTGTGCTCCTTTCGGCGCAGCGGTGCTCCGTACCTTCGGGGGGTGGCCCAACGCCCGTTTTCGGGCGATCCATGACGCAGGACTCGCGTCCTAGCGGACAGCCATGCCCATGCTTCCGCGGAAAGGCCATCGGGGAATGACCGGATCGGTCAGCACCACGCGCGCGCGAGCGAGCTCGCTCGCACGGCGCGCTGCCCGGATGCTGCTGGCGACCACCTTGGGCCTGTCCGCGATCGGTCTCGCCGCGCCGGCGACGGCCGCGCCGTCGCCGAGCCTCATCGACGACTTCCAGACCGTCGGCACGACCACGATCGACGCGACTGCCCCCGGCACCGCGACCGGCAGCGACGGCGCGGGCAGCGGCAGCGTCCTCGGCGGCACGCGCAGCACCACGCTGACCGTCACCACCGCCGCGGCGAGCGGCTCGCTCACCTTCGCCGCGAGCGGCGTCGGGACCATCACCGCGCCGTCGGACCTCGGCGGCAGCGTCGAGCTCGACTACGCCTCGGGCAAGGACACCGACATCACGGCGGGCAAGACGATGTCCGCGATCCGGACCCGCGTCGACGCCGCCACGCCCGGCGCGACGCTCACGGTCACGGTCGGCCAGGGCGGCCCCGTCGGCCCGGCCGGCGCGAAGTGCGCGACCGCGACGCAGGCCGTCCCGGCCGCGAGCGGCCGGGCGGCCGACGTCATCATGCCGCTGGCGTCGCTCGCGGCCGGCCCCGGCTGCACCGGCACCGTCGACTTCACGAAGGTGCGCACCGTCGCGGTCCTGATCACCCTCCCGGGCCCGGGCACCGGCACCGCCACGTCGATCACGCTCGGCCGGATCGACACCGTGGCCGTCGGCTGGGGAACCCTGCCCAGCGCCTACAAGGCGACGCTCTCGGCCGACGACGGCGCCTCCCACGTGCTCACGCCGGGCGTGCTCCAGCTCGGCGCGACGACCGCCGCGAGCGCGGACGGCAACCCGGGCGGGACCTCCTCCGCCGCCGATGGCGTCGCGATCACGCCCGGCACCACCTGGACGCCCGGCGGCGCGAGCAGCGGGTCGGTGGACGTCACCGGCATCGGCACCGGCTGCCTCGCCGGCTGGATCGACTGGAACGGGAACGGCTCGCTGGACGACGCGAGCGACGCGGTCGTCGCGAACCTGAAGGTGACCCTGTCGAGCTCCCCCACGACGGTCACGTTCCCGGTCCCGGCGTCGTTCTCGCTCGGCACCTACCCGGTCGGCGTCACCGTCAACAGCCGGTGGCGGCTCTTCCCGACCGACACCGACGGCACCTGCTCGACCGCCGAGTCCTACCGCGGGTCGGTCGAGGGCGGCGAGGTCGAGGACTACGCGCGCAAGCTCACCCCGGCCCCGCCCGCGCCCACGATCACCGCGAGCCCCGGCAACCTCATCGGCTCGGGCCCGGACTCGACCGGCAACCTGACCACCGCGACGTGGAGCTTCACGGTCCCGACCGGCACGACGGCGTCCTGCCGCCTGCTCGTGGCGGGCGCGCCGGTCACGAGCTTCGCACCGTGCGCGGGCTCGGTGACCTACCCGCTCGGGTCCTTCGTCGCGACGCTCACCGACGGCGCCTACGGGGTCGAGGTCGAGGACACCGAGACGGGCACGCCCGGCCGCACCAGCACCTCGGCCGTCGCGACCTACACGCTGGACCGCATCGCCCCCGCCTCCCCGATCATCAAGACGGCACCCCAGTCACCCGGGCGCACCCGCACCCCGCAGTGGACGATCACGGCCGAGACGGGCAGCACGATCACCTGCACGGTGCTGGACGGATCGACGCAGATCGCCCAGTCGACCTGCGTGACCTCGATGCCCGCCGGCGGGGCCACCGTGCAGATGGACCTGACCGGCAAGGCCGACTCGACGTACACGCTCCAGCTGACCGCACGCGACGCGGCCGGCAACCCGGTGGCCGGCTCCCCCACGGCGCCGCCGCCCACCACCAGCAGCTACCAGCTGGACACGGTCGCGCCGGCCGCCCCGACCCTCGGCCCGCTGCCGGCGTCGCCCCGCAAGGACCGCTCACCCACCTGGACCTTCGACCTGCCGGCCGGTGCCGCGGGTGAGACCTGCGAGGTCGTCGCGGGCACCGACGCGAGCGGCCCGGTGCTGCCCAACAACGGCCCGACGAGCTGCGCCGGCAGCTTCCAGGCGAACCTGACCGGCGTGGCCGACGGCCCGGTGACGTTCGTCGTGACCGCCGCCGACGCGGCCGGCAACGTCAGCGCCGCCGCGACGTCGACGGTCACCCTCGACACGGTCGCCGCGGCCCCGAGCATCACCTCCGGCCCCAGCCCGCTCGGCAAGGGGACGTCGGTGTCGTGGGGGTTCTCCGGCGAGGCCGGAGCGACGTTCACCTGCGCGCTGTCCAAGGGCGCGACCTCGATCGTGGACCCGACCACGTGCACCTCGCCGATGACCTACGACCTGTCCGGCCACGGCGACGGGACCTACACCTTCTCGGTCTTCCAGACCGACAAGGCCCTCAACACCAGCTCGACCACCACGGCGGACTACGTGCTCGACACGACCGCGCCGACGATCACCGGGGTCACCCCACCGGCCTCGCCGAGCGCCCTGGCGAACCCGTCGTGGACGCTCACCAGCGACGACCCCCAGACCACCTGGACCTGCACCCTCACCGGCCCGGGCGGGTTCTCCAGCACGCCGCCGAGCTGCGGCACCGGGACCACCACCACCGTCTCGTTCGCGCTGGGCACGCAGCTCGACGGCACCTACACGCTGACCTTCAGCGCGAAGGACACCGCCGGCAACATCGCCGACGGGACGCCGAGCACGTTCGTGCTCAAGCGGGTCGCCGGCGCCCCGGTCATCACGGCCAGCCCGGCCGACCCGGGCAACGTCTCGACGCTCACCTGGACCTTCACGACCCTGCCCGCCACGACGGTCGAGTGCAGGCTGGACCTGGACGGCGCGACCGTCCAGGACTGGACGGCCTGCTCGGGGACGTACAGCAAGGACGCCAGCGGGCTGGCGGACGGCAGCTACACGTTCTCGGCCCGGGCCACCAACCAGTTCGGCAGCCTGAGCGTGCCGGCGACGAGCACGGTCGTGCTCGACCGGGTGGCGCCCGCCGCTCCCACGATCGTCGGCCCGGCCTCGCCCGGGCACAACCTGACGCCGACGTGGACCTTCACCGCCGAGGCCGGGGCACACACGACGTGCGAGGTCGTGTCCGGATCGACCGTGCTGCTGCCCTGGTCCACCTGCGCGGGCCAGCTCATCCAGCCGCTGAGCGGCGAGCCGGACGGCACCTACACCCTGCACGTGCAGGCCACCGACGCGGCCGGCAACGTCGGCGGCATCGGATCGAGCTCCTACGTGCTGGACACCGTCCCCGACGTCCCGGTCATCACGGCCCACCCCGCGTCGCCGGGCAACACCCGCTCACCGACCTGGTCGTTCACGACCGAGCCCGGCGCGACCGCCGAGTGCCGCCTGGTCAACGGCAGCCAGATCGTCTACGACCTCGCCACCTGCTCGAAGAGCAAGACCTACGCGCTGTCCGGGCGGCCGGACGGCACCTACACGTTCGGCGTCCGCGACACCGACGCGGCCGGCAACGTCAGCTCCGAGGTCACCTCGCCCTACTCCCTGGTGACGTCCGCCCCCGCGGCGCCGACGCTCGACGGCCCGGTCGGGCCGTCGCGCGTGACCACTGCCACCTGGACGGTCACCGGCTCCCCGTCCGCCATCACCCGCTGCCGGCTGCTGACGCCCGCCGGCGTCGTCAAGACCGACTGGACGCCGTGCGCGGGGTCGTGGACCCAGCAGCTCACCGGCGGTCCGGACGGGTCGTGGATCGTCCAGGCCCAGTCCTCGGACCAGGCCGGCAACGTGAGCCCCACCACGACCCTGCTCTACGCCCTCGACACCACCCCGCCGGCGGTCCCGTCGATCACGGGCTCCCCGTCACCCGACCCCGGCACGGACGCGCACCCCACCTGGACCTTCACGATCGAGCCCGGGTCGGTGGCGCTGTGCGACCTCGCCTGGGGCGACGTGCAGGTCGCCTCGGTGTCCCCGTGCACGTCGCCGGCGACGTTCGACCTGACGACGTTCCCGGACGGCACGTACAACCTGACCGTCACCGCCATCGACGCCGCGGGCAACACCAGCCCCACGGCCACCGACTCCTACCGGCTGGCGCGCCGCGACGCGACGGGCAACGGCTCCGGCAACGCCGGCAACGGGAGCGGGTCGGGCGCCGGCCCGGGCTCCCCGAGCGGCGGCGGCATCACCGAGCACGGCGGCGGGACCGGCGGTGGGGGCGGCGGCGGCAGCACGACGATCATCGACCCGGCCAGCGGGCCCCGGCCGCCGCTCGTGGTCCCCAAGGGCACCCACTCCGGGCCGCGGGCCGACGGCACGGTCCGCATCGCACACCCACCGACGACGACCCACGCCCCGGCGACGACGACCGCGCCGACCACGCCGCGCCGCGCCGAGGACGACAGCTCCTTCGGCAGCACGGTGCAGAACCTGATCAAGGAGGCGCCGACCCGCGCGGCCCTGCCGGTCGCCCTGCTGCTGGTGGTCGCCCTCTTCCTGCTCGTGCAGGACCGCCTGGACCGCAGCGATCCCAAGCTCGCGCTCGCCCCGGTGCGCTCCGACGACGACCTCGAGTTCCGGTGAGCGGGCGGTGAGGTCGATCACGACAGGGGCGCGCGGCTCCAGCCGAGGGGCTGACAAGCCGAGAACGACAGGCATGGCGGGCGACCTGCTGCCACTCGCTGAGCGAGTGCGCGCACTGCGGTTGCTGCGCCTCGTCCTGGTGGTCCTCGCGCTCGGTGGCGGCCTCTCCCCCGGCGTCACCCACGTGGACCGTCCGGCCCTCCTGATCAGCGCCGGCCTCTACGTCGCCGCGGCCGCCCTGCTCGAGCTCGCCCGCCGATTCCTCGGTCGCGGGCTGGGCCTGCTCGGCGCCCTGCTGCTCGTCGACGGCGTCTTCCTCGCGGCGGTCGACACGACCACCGGCGGCGCCTCGAGCCCGCTGTTCCCCCTGGTCCTGCTGCACGCCGTCGCCGTGACGCTGGCGGCGTCGTACCGGACGGGCGTCAAGGTCACCTTGTGGCACAGCTTGCTGCTCTACGGCTGCTACGAGCTGCGGCTCGGTGACGGCCACGGCGGCAGCCTCCGCCAGCTGGTCGTCAGCACCGTCACCCTCTGGAGCCTCGCGCTGGGCGCGGCCGTCTTCTCCGCGGTCAACGAACGCGAGCTGCGCCGCCGCCGGGTCGACCTCGAGGCCCTCGCCATGCTCACCGGCGCGCTGGACTCGGCGACGACGCCGGCCGCCGTCGGCCGTCTCCTCGCCGCGGCCACCGTGGAGACCGCGGACGCCGTCCGGGTCGCCGTGCTCGGCCGCCGCGAGGGCCGGGTCATGGTGCTCGCCGGGCCGGTCGAGCCGGCGGACAACGAGCTCACCGAGGACCCGGTCCTCGAGGAGGCCTGGCAGCGGCGCGAGCCCGTCCTGCTCGCCAAGATCGACCCCGAGACCGACCCGGGCCTCGCGGCCGCGCTCCCCGACGCCCGCAACGTCGCGATCCTCCCGATGATCGCCGACGGCCAGCCGGTCGGCGCCCTCGCGGTCGAGTTCGGCAGCCGCATCGGCCCGCGCGTCGAGCGCCGGGTCGTCACCATGACCTCGCAGTTCGCGGCGCACGCCGCCCTCGCGCTGCAGAACGCCTGGCTGCTCGAGGCGCTGGGCCGCCTCGCCTCGGCCGATCCGCTCACCGGCCTGGCCAACCGCCGGGCGTTCAACACCGAGCTCGACCGGGCGCTGGCCCGCGCCAGCCGCCGCGGCGAGCCGGTCGCGCTGATCCTGCTCGACGTCGACCACTTCAAGTCGGTCAACGACACCTGGGGCCACCAGATCGGTGACGAGGTCCTGCGCGACGTCGCCCGTGCGCTCACGTCCACGGTCCGGACCGAGGCGACCGTCGCCCGGCACGGCGGCGAGGAGTTCGCCGTCCTGCTGCCCGACTGCGGCACCGGTGACGCGCTGCTCATCGCCGAGCGGCTCCGCGGCGCCGTCGGCCGGCTCACCGTCCGCGACACCAGCCCGATCACCATCAGCGTCGGCGTGGCCGTCCTCGGCCCGACCATCCACACGGCCGCCCAGCTGCTCGACGGTGCCGACCGCGCGCTCTACGCCGCCAAGCGCGCCGGCCGCAACCGGGTCCGCTGCGCCGACGAGCTCCCGCCGTCCCCGGTCCCCGAGCCGTCCCGCGGCTCCGTCCCCGAGGCGCGCACCGCATGAGGACGACGGCATGAACTCCTCCACGCCCCGCGAGGCCTGGCAGCGCGCGCCCGCGCTGCGGACCGCGCTCGCGCGTGGCGAGCTGCTCGTCGCGCTGCAGCCGCAGCAGGACCTCGTGTCCGGCACGATCGTCGGCGTCGAGGCGCTGGCCCGCTGGCACCACCCCGAGCACGGCCAGGTCTCCCCGGCCGACTTCCTGCCGGTCGCGGAGTCGACCGGCCTCACCGGCGCGCTGACCGAGACCGTCCTCGACGCCGCCCTCAGCCACTGCCACCAGTGGCAGGCGGCGGCCTACCCGGACCTCGGTGTCTCGGTGAACGTGTCACCGCGCGCGCTGGCCGACGACGGCTTCCCCGCGCACGTGCTCAACGCGCTGCAGCACCACCGCATCCAGCCCAAGCACCTCACCCTCGAGGTCACCGAGACCGGCTCGGTCCGCCGCGACCCACGCGTCACCACCACGCTGCACGCCATCGCCGACGCCGGCGTCCGGGTCTGCCTGGACGACTTCGGCACCGGCGACGCCAGCCTCCTCGAGCTCAACGCGCTGCCCGTCGACGAGATCAAGGTCGACCGGCTGTTCGTCGCCGGGCTGCCCGGCAACCGCGTGGGGGAGGCGGTCGTCGCCGCGCTCGGCGAGCTCGGCCGTCGCCTCGGCGCGAAGGTCGTCGCGGAGGGCGTCGAGACCGAGGCGTGCAAGGCCCGGCTCATCGAGCTCGGCTGCAACCTCGGCCAGGGCTTCCTCATCAGCCGGCCGCTCACCCCGGTCGACTTCCTGACCTGGTTGAACGTGCATCGCGTCGGCGGTGGCGGGTCCGCCCCGGTGCAGCGCGCCGCCGACGACCTGTCGCGGGCCAGCGCCGCCGCGGCGGCCGCGGCCGCCGCCCTCCAGCGCCTGTCCCCGTCCCCCTGACCGCGCCGGCCCCCGCCGGCGACGAGCCGCGTACGGGAGCTCGCTGCCTGCGGCGATCTATCGCCGCGCCCGACGAGGTCACGCCGCGCGCTCGTGCTCGCCCGAGAACTACTTCCGCCCGGGACGAGGTCAAGCCGCGGCGTACAGGTGCACGCGGATCTGCTCCAACACCCAGCCCGGTCGGTTGATCACGTCCCACCAGGTCACGCGGACGATCACCCACCCACGCGCCGTGAGCTCGGCCTGCCGGGCACGGTCGCGGTAGAGGGGTTCAGGCGCCGAGTGGAACTTCTTGCCGTCGGCCTCGAGGCCGACCTTTCGGGCGTCGCGGAACCAGACGAGATCGATCCGCGCGATCGGGGTCTTGCCCTTCCACACGGTGTGGTTCAGATCGCTCGGCGGGACGGCGCCGTCGACGGCGATCAGCCGGACGTGAGTCTCCAGAGCGCTCTCGGACCTACCGTCGGCAAGGCCGATCCAGTCCGCCACGCGCGGGGCGAAGCTGGGGCGGAGCGCCTCAAGGCCCTCGACGGAGAGCCTCTGGTGGTGGAGGGCCGAGTCGAGCATCGACACGAACATCGCGCGCGACGCGGTCCGCGACGCCTCGATGAGGAGGCGCTCAACCGAGAGCACGTGGATGCCGTCGATGACGACGACATCTCCCGGACCGAGCTCGAACCAGGAGTAGCGCCGATCCGAAGTCTGGTGCCTCGTGCTTGCAGCAGGCATCACGACGTCGATCACCGCATCCTCGGGCGCCCCGTCGAGTCCGTGGAGCCGCCAGCCCGCTGCCCCACACACGACCGCTCCGGATCCGGACCGGAGAACCGCGGACCAGGACCGCTGAGCAAGCGTCGGGCCTCCGGGAGCCCGCCACGCGCTCAGCAGGTAGGTGCCTCGACCGAGCGCGCTCCACGTCGCGCTCCGCACCAACGCCTCGACCTGCGACTTCGTGATGCCGTGGGCGTAAGCCTCGGCCGCTGTGATCACGCCCGAGCGCCGGCGGGCAAGGTTCACGAGCCCAGCGGGCATCTGCGGCAGATCCGGACGACGAGGCATGCCGCGAACGGTGCCTCGTCTCGGAGACACCTGCTTCCGACTATCCACAGAAGCAGGTCGAGTGCCGAGGCGACCGTCCACATGACGACGACGGATCGTCGGCAGCGGAGATCTTTCGCCGCGAGCAGCGAGAACCGGCGCGGCCTTCGTCCCCAGCGGCGAACCTTCGCCGCGGGCGACGAGCTACCGGGCGGAGCGGGCGATGGCGACGAACTCGTCGAGGGTCAGTGTCTCGCCGCGGGCGGTCGGGTCCACGCCAGCCGCCCGGAGCACGTCCTCGGCCTGCGCGGGTGATCCGGCCCAGCCACCGAGCGCCGCGCGCAGGGTCTTGCGGCGCTGCGCGAACGCCGCGTCGATGACCGCGAACGTGGCCGAGCGCAGCGCAGCATCGCCGGGCTCGGGGCGGCGGGTGAACGCGACGAGCGAGGAGTCGACGTTCGGCTCCGGCCAGAAGACCTTGCGGCTCACCGACCCGGCGGCCTGGACGTCGGCCCACCACGCGG
>DASZYF010000070.1:0-5515 GCA_035545535.1 Mycobacteriales bacterium
TGCGCGTCGGCCGCACGCTGGCGCAGGCTGGCGGGCAGGCGCGCGCCGCAGGCCGCGGTCATCGCCACGCCGGCGACGAGCGCCGCGACCACCGCGCGGCGGCGGGTCCCAGCACTGCGTCGTGCCGTTCGCATGCAGGTCTCGTTCGACGCGTCTCGGCCCATGCCTGCCGTCCGGGCCGCACCAGCTCGGTTCATCGGCCCGGCTCCTCCGGCACGGCGTAGCGAGCGCTGTAGCCCGCGAACCGCTCGCGCACGGCCGCGCGCTCGAGGCCGAACGTCGCCAGGTCGTAGGTGTGCACTCCGTCCTTGCCCCGACGGTGCGCGTCGCAGTACGCCTGCATCGCGGCCCGGGCGCCGTTCCCGAGCTCGTCGCCGCCGGCGGCGTAGATGCGCGCGACGGTGCCCACCGGGTCGGCCACGAGGTCGGCGTACTGCACGTCGACGATCGCGTGCTCGGGGTGCGCGTCCCGGAACCGGTCGATCCGCTCGACCGAGGCGGCGAGCACCTCGGTCCAGTGCTCGGCGATGTAGCGGCGGTGGTCCGCGTCCGTGAACGTGCCCGACAACGTGCTGATCAGGCTGAACACGGATCCACAGAGCACGGCCGGATCGCGGTGCAGGAGCACGAGCCGGGCGTCCGGGTACACCGCCGTGAGGGCGTCGAGCGCGATCGCGTGGTGCGGGCTCTTCAGCGTCCACCGGCCGCGCACGCCGCCGCTCTGCAGCACCTGCAGCACGAGCCGGTGGTAGTCGTAGGCGGAGCGCTGGTCCGCGCCGAGCAGCCAGCGGCCGTACGCGGGCACGTTGGCGATGGCCTCCCACGACAGGGACTTGAAGTCCTGAGCCATGACGGCGATGCACTCCGTCGGCCCGTCGACCTCTTCGTGGTGGATCGACTTCATGGCCGGGTTCAGCTGCTCGAGCACGTCCGCACCGATGCGCGCGGCCTCCACCCGCGGACCGCGGCGCGCGTCGGCCGCCGTGGGCGGCGGCACGCTGTCCATCGACTCCCAACGGATGAGCGCGCGGTTGCCCGGGTCGCGGTCGAGCAGGTTGGACAGCAGGGTCGTGCCGGCGCGGAACATGCCGATCACGAACAGCGGTGCGTCGATGCGCTCGGCGCGGACCTCCGGATGGCGCACGGCGTGGTCGACGACCTTCAGCCGGTTGACGAGGTTCGCGACGATGTTGCCGCGCACGGCCAGCACCCCGAGGTCGGAGAGCTGCGCCTCTCGGAACGCCGAGTCGCAGTAGACCTCGAGCCCTTCCCGGAAGCCGTCGGGGCCGAAGTCGGAGAGCCCGGTGGCGGCCTGCGCCTCGGCGAGCAGCGCCTCGGCGACGCCCACGGCCGTGCTCACGAGGCGATCTCGACGATCGTGCGTCCGCTCGTGCGTCGGTGCGCGTGGTCGTCCAGTGCGGCCGCGACCTCGGTCATCGCGATGCGCCGCCCCACAACCGGTCGGATCGCGCCGGCGGTGACGAGCTCCTGCAGGGCGGCCTGCACCTCGACGCCCACGGGAGGCGGGTTCGGGTTCAGATCGAGCTGGCGCAGGAACGGCATCGGTTCGGCGTAGGCGAGCAGCACGCCGACGACTGAGAAGTTCTGGCTCGACACCTTGCGCAGTGCGCGTCCGGTGAGGCCGGACCGGGCGTCGTCGTTGAAGCCGACCGGCAGGTAGCGGCCTTCGTAGGCCACGCAGCGCCAGATGGTCTCGGTCTGCTCGCCGCCGACGACGTCGAACACCACGTCGGCGCCGCGTCCGCCGGTGTGCTCCATGACGCGCGCCACGACGTCCTCGCTCGTGTGGTCGACCACGAGCTCGGCCCCGAGCTTGGTGCAGAGCCCGCCCTTCTCGGGACCACCGGCGACGGCGACGACGTGCGCCCCGGCCGCAACGCCGAGCTGCACCGCGGCGGTGCCCACCGCACTGGCCCCGCCGACGACGAGCAGGGTCTCGCCGGCCTGCAGCTTCGCTCGTCGGTGCAGCCCCAGGTAGGACGTGTGGAACGGGAGCAGGAAGGCCGCGGCGTCGACGTCGTCGAGCTCGGGCGGGGCGTCGAACACACCGGCGGCCTGGGCCAGCGCCTGCTCGGCCAGCCCGCCGAGCGACATCATCGTCAGGGCGACGACCCGCCGGCCGACCCAGTGCTCGGCGCCCTCGCCGGCCGCCTCCACGACACCGCACGCCTCCATGCCCAGCGTGAACGGCGGGGGCATCGACACCGCCGCGACCCCGCCGCGGCAGCGGGCGATGTCGCCGAAGTTCAGGGCGGCGGTGCGGACCGCGACGCGCACGGTGCCCGGCAGCACGTCCGGCACCGGGACGTCGTCCTCGAGCTCGATCGCCTCGAGGGGTGGTCCGTTGCGCACCACGCGCACTGCCCGCATCGCCACTCCCGGGGCTCGACCCGCAAGGGTCTGAAACAACAGAGCCTGGGCGTTATACCACTGTTCGTTGCTTTATCGTGGGACACGTGACGACCGCTCCGGCCCGCCGCGGACGCCCGCCGAGCGGGGAGTCCCTGACCCGGATGGACGTCGTGCGGGCCGCGGCGGACCTGGTCGACCGCGAGGGCTGGAACGCACTGTCGCTCGCGAAGGTCGCCCGCGTCCTCGGGCGGCACGCGTCCTCGATGTACGCGCACGTGCGCAGCCTCGACGAGCTCCGGACCGAGATCGGCCGGCTCGCCGCCGACGAGCTCGCCGACGCGGTGTGGTCCGCCGCCCTCGGCAAGGTCGGCGCGCCGGCCCTCGCCGCGATCGCGGCCGAGTACCGGCGCTACGCGACGACGTGCCCGGGCCGCACGGCGTCGCTGGCCGCGGTGGACCCGGCCGACCCCGAGTTCGCGGCCCGCATGATGCGCCTGCACCAGCCGCTCGCCGCGACGTTCCGCTCGTTCGGTCTCGACGACGAGCAGGCGTCGTCGGCGCACCGCATCTTCGGCGCCACCATCAACGGGCTGGTCAGCACCGGAGGCACGGCCGAGACCGACTCCGCCGTGGAGCTCTTCGTCGCCGCGCTGTCCACCGGCACGTGGCCGGCACGGCCGGCGAAGCGCAGGCGCACCGGGCGCCGCTGACGCCGGACGTGCGCGAGCGCCGCAGTCCACGAAGGACCGCGGCGCTCGCCACCGTGAGGGTCAGGTCACGGCGTCGTGGTGGTCCCACCGCCGCTCGAGCCGCTGTTGCTCGTCGACCCGCTGTCCGAACCGGTGGAACCCGTGTTCCCGGTCGAGCCGCTGTTGTCCGAGCTGCCGCCCGGGACCGTGCTCGTCACGGTCGAACCCGGGCGGTTGTTGCTGTTGTTGTTGTGGAACGACCCGGTCGCCCACAGCACGGCCAGCACGGCGATCGCGATGGCGATCAGCACGCCGGCGATCATCCCGAGCCCGAAGCCGGAGCCGTCGTCGACGACGGTCGGTCCGGCTGCGCCGCGGCTGACCGTCGTCTCCTCGACGGCGGTCGGGACGGTTCTCTCCTCGACGATCCTTGCCATGTCTGTCTCCTCCTACCAGCGGTACCAGCGGGCGCCGTCGGCACCGCGCATCGCGAATCCCAGGACCCACGCGACGAGAAGCACCGCCGCGATGATCCACAGGGCGTGAAGGGCGAAGCCTCCGGCCCCGAACAGCAAGACGATCAGCAATGCCGCCAAGATCAGCGCCATCACACACTCCCTTTGACGAGGCCTCCGGCGGAGGCAGTGGAGTGTGGATTCCCGTTGTCTCACAAGAAGAAACTCGGTCGACCGGGTGATCAGCGCCGCCTGAGGGACGCGCAGACCACCGCGTGCCGCAACGCTTGCGGTGAGGCTTGCGTTGCACCACGCGTGCGGGTGTTTCGCCGTGCACACAGCCGGGCACTCTGGGCCCGTGAGCACCACGTCGGCGCCGCCGTTGCGGGGGGCCGTCCTTCGCGACGACGACGAGCCCTTCGCGATCGCGCACTGCGCCAGCTGCCACGTCACCCGCAACCTGCGCGGCAGCGACCCGCTCACCGGCGACCTCATCCGCGAGTTCCGGGACGAGCACTCGGCCGACGCCGGGCATCGCGTGACGCTGCGCTTGTTCTGAGGTCTGTTCGGGGCCCGCGCGTCGCACGAGCGGCCGCCCGGTGCGCCGCGCGCGGATCCCTAGGGTCTCGTCTCGTGACCGACAGTGAGATCGCCTACGAGGACTGGGCGCGCCGCGACCTGTCCGGGGCGGAGCACGTCGGCGTCGCCTTCCTCGACGTCGAGCTCACCGATGCGCGCGGCAGCGCAGCGACGTTCGCCGACTGCCTGTTCCGGGACTGCCCCTTCAGCGGGGTCCACCTGACCGCCACCGCCTTCACCGGCTGCACCTTCACCGGGTGCACGTTCCTCGGCGCCCGGCTGGAGGAGTGCAAGCTCGTCGGCAGCACCTTCAACAAGTGCTCGTTCAAGCAGCTCGAGGTCAGGGGCGGCGACTGGTCGTTCGTCGGGCTCTCCGGCGCCGAGCTGTCCACCGCGCGCTTCCGCGACGTGCGGCTGCGCGAGGTAGATCTCACCGCCGCCCGGTGCAACGGGACGTTGCTGCAGCGCTGCGACCTCTCCGGTGCGCTGCTGAACCGCTGCGACCTGTCCGGCGCCGACCTGCGCGGGTCCGAGATCACCGCCGTCGACCCCGTCACCACCCCGCTGTCGGGGACCATGATCGACATGACGCAGGCGGCGGTCATCGCCTCTGCGTTGGGGATGACCGTCTCGTTCGAGGCGATCGAGGACTGATGCCGAACACGTTGCACGTCGCCATCGGCATCGGGCTGCTCGTCGTCCTCGCGGTCGCCGCGCTGACGGCATTGCGCGTCGAGCTGCGCACGTCGGTGCTCACCGCAGTCGCGCGCGCGACGATCCAGCTGGCGGTCATCGGTGCCGTCATCCGCTTCGTCTTCCGCCATCCGGACACCTCCGCGGCGGTCATCGCCGTGATGTTCGTCGTCGCCGCGTTCACGGCCGCGCGGCGCACGCGTGAGCTCGGCCGCACGTTGCCGGCCGTCGCCGCCGCCGTGCTCGTCGGCGTGGCGCCGGTCATCGGCATCGCGATGGCGGTGCCTGTCGTGCCGCGCTCGTCGCGGTACCTCATCGCGCTGTCCGGGATCGTCATCGGCAACGCGATGGTCGCGTGCACGCTGTCCGGCCGCGCGTTCGCGCGTGCGCTGCGCTCGCAGCGCGACGAGGTCGAGGGCTGGCTGGCCATCGGCGCGACGATGCGGCAGGCCTGCGCTCCCATCACCCGCGTCGCCATCGGGGAGTCCCTGCTGCCGTCGCTCGACCAGACCCGCACCGTCGGGCTGGTGACACTGCCCGGCGCGTTCGTCGGCTCCCTCGCCGGCGGCGCGTCGGCGTCCGGCGCCGCGCGCTTCCAGCTGATCGTGCTCGTGGGGATCGTCGTCGCGCAGATCCTCGCCAGCGGCACGCTGATGCTGCTGCGGGGTGCGCCGGCGACGCTGCCCGCGGACCCCGACCCGCCCCGCACCCGCCAGCGCCACTCCG
>DASZYF010000071.1:0-4826 GCA_035545535.1 Mycobacteriales bacterium
CGCACGATCGGCCGGCCGCGGCGGGCCGACGCCCGCGCGTGCACCGCGCGCCACGGGTCACCGCGCCGCAGCGGGCGCAGGCCGCGGGGCTCGACGCCGGACCATCGCGGCCGGCCGATCGTGGTGAAGCCGTCGTCGCCGTTGTCATCAGCGGCGACGGGGATGCGTGGCGGTGCCGGGACGGTGTGCCACGCGGGGACGACCGCCAGATCGACGTCCACGGTCCAGGCGCGCGACGTCGACGTGATCCCGAGCGCCCCCGCGTCCGTCGCGGTGATCCGCACCTTATCGGTGACGACGCGGCGGGCTGCCGGCCCGCGCAGGCGCACGGTCGTGCGCTCACCGGCCCGCAGCTCGGGGACCGTGCCGACGATCGCCGGCAGCGTCGGGACGTCGAGCTGCAGTCGCATCGTGGGCTGCGCGCGTGACGCGATGACGTCGACGTCGACGCACAGCTCCTGCCCGAGCGTCGCCCGCACGCGCGTCGTCGGGACGAGGATGCCGAGGCCGTCGACCCGGCGCGCGGTCGCGATCCCGATGATCGTCGTCGCGAGGCAGAGCATCCCGGGCAGCGCGAGCGGCCGGGCGCCGACGGCCCACGCGTAGGAGACCAGCACGACGCCGGCCAGGGCGAAGCCGAACCCCACCGGTGACAGCACGCGGCCGTGGCCGAGCGGGACGCGCAGCGTGATCGGGCGGTCGAGAGCACCGGCCTCGGGCACGGTCCCGAACAGCTCGTCGGAACGCTGGCGCAGGAGCTGCGTCGACGGTGCGACGCTCACGGGACGGTTCTCATCCGGATCGGCCCGGGGTCACCGACCGACCGGCACCGTGACGGTCGTGAGCAGCTCCATGATCAGTGCGCGTCCGGCATCGGATCCGCTGCCCGTCGCGCGACCGCGCAGCACCAGGCGGTGGCCGAGGACCGCCGCGGCGAGCGCCTTCACGTCGTCGGCGGTGACGAACGCGCGACCCGCCAGCAGCGTTCGCGCCTGCGCGGCGGCGACCAGGCCGACGGCCGCGCGGGTCGATGCGCCGAGCTCGACCGCGGGGTGCGCGCGCGTGGCGCGGACGATCGCGACGGCGTAGTCGAGGATGTTCTGCGCCACGTGCGTCGCCCGCGCGTGCGCCTGCAGCACCTGCAGCCCGAGCGGGTCGACGACCGGCGCGAGACCCGCCTCGGTGACGCCCGCGATGCGTGCGCGGACGACGTCGGCTTCGACGTCGGGGGCCAGCCGCCCGAGCGACAGCGCGACGAGGAAGCGGTCGAGCTGGCCCTCCGGCAGCGGGTAGGTGCCGGCGTGGTCGAGCGGGTTCTGCGTGGCGACGACGAGGTGGGGGTCGGGCAGCGCGTGCCGCACGCCGTCGACGGTGACCGCCCGCTCGTCCATCGCCTCCATGAACGCGGCCTGCGTGCGGGCCGGGGTGCGGTTGAGCTCGTCGACCAGCACGACGTGCGCGAAGACGGGTCCGGGCACGAAGCGGAGGGCCCCGCTGGCGGGGTCGTAGACCGGGCCACCGGTCACGTCCTCCGCCGTCAGCTCGGGCGTCGCCTGGACCCGGCGGAAGGACGAGCCGAGCACGGTGGCGAGGCTCCGCGCGAGCAGGGTCTTGCCGGTGCCGGGCTGGTCCTCCAGCAGGACGTGCCCCCCGGCCAGGACGGCGGTGACGGCGTGCTCGATCGTGGTGCGCTGCCCGAGCACGACCCGGCCGAGGGCCTCGACGACCGCGGCGGCCTGCTGGCTCGCGTGGGCCCGGGCCAGGTCAGTGGTCGGGCCGGCGGCCGGGTCAGCGGCCGGGGCAGCGGCCGGGGCATCCGCCGGGTGCCGGGGGCCCGCGAGCGGGCCCGAGGTCGGAAGCGCAGTCACCCGGACGTCTTCGGCACGCGGAGGCCCGCTCCGCACCCCCGATCGGCCGTCCGGGTGAACAGGTGGCCCGTCCGGGACCCGGTGCCCCTCGCCGGGAGATGGCCTACGGTTGACGGGTCCCGCGGGCCGCCCGGCCCGCCGCATCGAGGAGATCCCCCGTGGTCGAAGCCGTCGTCGTCGCCACCGCCCGCTCCCCCATCGGTCGTGCCTTCAAGGGCTCGCTGAAGGACATGCGGCCCGACGACCTGGCCACGCAGATGGTGCGGGCGGCCCTCGACAAGGTGCCGGCGCTCGACGCGAAGGACGTCGAGGACCTCTACCTCGGCTGCGGCCAGCCCGGCGGCGAGGCGGGCTTCAACATCGCCCGCGTCGTCGCGGTGAACCTCGGCTACGACCACATCCCCGGTGCGACCGTGCAGCGCTACTGCTCGTCGTCGCTGCAGACCACGCGCATGGCGTTCCACGCGATCAAGGCCGGCGAGGGCGACTGCTTCATCAGTGCCGGCGTCGAGACCGTGAGCCGCTTCTTCAAGGGCACGCCCGACGGCCAGCCCGACACCACGAACCCGGTCTACGCCGAGGCGCAGGCCCGCACGACCGCGCGCGAGCAGGCCGGCTCGGCGACGTGGACCGACCCGCGCGAGGACGGCCAGCTGCCCGACATCTACATCGCGATGGGGCAGACCGCCGAGAACGTCGCGCAGCACACCGGCATCACCCGCGAGCAGCAGGACGAGTTCGCCTGCCGCTCGCAGAACCTCGCCGAGAAGTCCATCGCCGACGGCTTCTTCGACCGCGAGATCGTGCCGGTGACGCTCCCCGACGGCACCCAGGTCAGCAAGGACGACGGCCCGCGCGCGGGCACGACCATCGAGGCGCTCGCGGGCCTGTCTCCCGTGTTCCGCCCCGACGGCACGGTGACCGCCGGCAACGCCTGCCCGCTGAACGACGGCGCCGCGGCCGTGGTCGTCATGAGCGACACCAAGGCGAAGGCGCTCGGGCTCACGCCGCTCGCCCGCATCGTCGCGACCGGGGTCACCGGGCTGTCGCCGGAGATCATGGGCCTCGGCCCGATCGAGGCCAGCAAGCAGGCCCTCGCGCGGGCCGGCATGTCCATCAAGGACATCGACCTCGTCGAGATCAACGAGGCGTTCGCCGCCCAGGCGCTCCCGAGCGCCCTGGAGCTCGGCATCGACGTCGACACCCAGCTCAACGTGCACGGCGGCGCGATCGCGCTCGGCCACCCGTTCGGCATGACCGGCGCGCGGATCCTGACGACGCTGATCAACGGCCTGCAGACCACCGACAAGACGTTCGGTCTCGAGACCATGTGCGTCGGCGGCGGTCAGGGCATGGCCATGATCATCGAGCGCCTCTCCTAGAGACGCTCGCTACGGCCGCGGCGCCGTCGCTTCGAGGGCGGTGAGCGCGTCGGTCACGGCCTGCACGGCCTCGGCCGTGACGGCGTCGTCGGGGTGAGCGGAGAGCGCCGCGACCAGGTCGGCGCTGAGCACCGACAGCACGTCGGCGATGCCGTGGTCGGCGACCTGCGGGATCGGCGTGCCGGCGGGCACCTCGTCGCCCGCTGCGCGCGCGAGCTCGATGAGGCGGCCCGCCAACCCGAACGCGATGTCGGCGCGGCCCGCTGCCCGCCAGGCGTTGGGCGCGTAGGCGCGGGCCCGACGGTCGAACGCGGCGAGGGCGCTCGCGAGCCCGTCCGCGCCGCGCCCGGTCACTTCGTGAGGTGCCAGTCGGCGTTCAGGGCGGCGAGCACCGCCTTCGCGACGAGCTCGGAGCCGGCGAACGTCGCGTGCAGCCCGTCGCCCGCACGGATGAGCGTGGTGCCGCGGTACGCGTGGTACTTCCCGTCCGGCGACAGCACGGGCCGCGCGTCCACCACGACCACGCCCGGGACCGTCGCGGCGGCGGCCAGGACCGCCTGGTCGAGCACCTGCACCGCGTGGTTGCCGGCCGCGTCCCTGATGTCCGGCGTGGTCACCCAGTAGACCGGCCGCTGCCCGTTGCCGGTGAGCGCCTTCATCACGGCGACCGCGCGGGCCTGGTAGGCCGCCGCCCAGCCGGTGGAGCCGGCGGGCCAGGCCTTGCCGGGGCCCGCGGGGATGCCCTGCTTGTAGTCGTTGCCGCCGAGCGTGATCACCACGGCGTCCGGCTTGTTCTTCGCGATGTAGGCGAGCGAGGCCTTGAGCCAGTCGTAGTTGTCCGGCCGCACGAGCCCGGTGCCGTCATGCGTGTCCGGGACGAACGACTTCACCGTGCCGGCGTCGGAGGTCTGGGCGAGCAGGCTCTCGCCGAGGTAGGTGATCTGCGAGTCGCCGGTGACCCAGAGCTTCAGCGGGTGGTGAGCGTCGACCGGTCGCAGGCTCGCCGGACGGAAGGCCGGCGGGGTCGGCGCGGTGGTGACGGTCGAAGCAGTGGGCGGCGGCGGGACCGAGGCGGCCGGCGCCGACCCGCCGTCCGCGACGGGGGCCGCGCCCTTCGGCACGCTCACCGGCACGTCGGACAGGCCCGGCCCGCTCCCCTGCGAACCGCCGCGGCCCAGCGCGCGGTCGAGCGCGTGCCGCGGCGCGGTGAGGTGGGCGTCGCGCGCGATGCGGTCCACGGGCCGCGCGACACCGAGCAGCACCGAGCGCCAGGCGCCCGGCTTCATCTGCTCCGCGGAGCGCAGCAGCGCCGTGCTGTTGAGGAACATCGCGACGACGACGGCGACGACGATCACGCCGAACGTCCGCAGCGGGCCGGTGCCCCGCTCGCTCTCGGCGGCGAGCTCCTCGACCGGGGTGATCACCGGGGCGGGCGCGACGACCGGCTGCACCGGCGTCGCGGCCGACGAGACGACGACCGTCTCGTCCTTGCGGGGTCGCGACGGCGCGGGCGCCTCCGCCGGAGGGGCGACAGCCTGCGCTGCATCCTCCGCGACGGGCTTCCGCGCCCGTCGAG
>DASZYF010000072.1:0-9523 GCA_035545535.1 Mycobacteriales bacterium
GACGCACGCGTCGCGGTGCGCGACGCCGCCCAGCGCCTCGCCCGCCTCGCCGACGGACCCGCGGTGGCCCGCGACGGCTCGGCGGCGCTCGTCGCCAGCATCGTCGACGAGCTGCACGCGACCGAGCGTGCGGTCGCGAGCCTCGTCGGTGAGCTCGCCGGCCAGGATCCTGAGTCCGCCGGCGTGCCCGCGCAGCGCAGCAGCGAGGACATCGCCGGCGCGCGCGACGAAGAGTCGGTCTGGACGACGACCGGTTCGCTCCCGCCGGCGGACTACTCGTGAGGCTGCGCGAGCGCATGGGCCGCATGACGCACCCGTCGCTGTCGATGTGCGTGGGCTTCGCCGCGTTGCTGGGTGGTGCGCTGCTCTGCCTCTCCGTCGCCGGCGGCCTCGCTGCGACGGGGCGGCTGGATCGTTCCGCGGGCATCGCCGTCGTCGGGCTCGGCGGAGCCGTCACGCTCGTCCTCGCCTGTGTCGCAGCGCTTCTCGCCGAGCGCACCGCACGAGCTCTGCGCGTTCTCCGCTCCGACGCGGTGACGCGCCTCGAGGACCCGAGCGGCCCCACGCCGGCGCGTCGCGACGCGAAGGTGCCGGGTTCCCGCGAGATCGTCGAGCTCGCCCGCACGCTCGAGGCACTGCACCTGCGCGTGCGGGTGGCCGACGACGTCGCCGAACGACACCGCGCCACCGCGGAGACCGCGAGCGCCGGCATGTACGAGCTGCTGTCGGGTCTCGTCGCTGCTGAAGAAGGCGCGCGTGGGCAGCTCGCCGCCGAGCTGCACGACACCGTCGCGCAGTCGCTCCTGTCGGCCCGGCAGCTCCTCGCCGAAGGGCACAGCGACCCGCTCACGCGCAAGGCCGCGGTCTACGTCGAGGAGGCCGAGGAGCAGGTGCGCGGCGTCATGGCGCGCACCCGCCCGCCCGAGCTGCGCGCCGGAGACCTCGGCCAGGCGGTGGCCAACCTGCGCGACGACCTCAACCGTCGCTACGCGCTCGTCGTCGACATCCACTGGCCCGACGAAGCGCGGCCGCTGCCGCTCGTCGCGGCGGTCACCGTCTACCGGTTCTTCCAGGAGGCGCTGCTCAACGTCGTGAAGCACGCCGAGGTCGACTACGCGGAGGCGGAGCTCACCTACGACGGCGAGGGCCTCGTGGCCACCGTCGTCGACCACGGGCCGGGGTTCGACCCCACCGCGGTCCGTGGCGAGGGCGGCCGTCAGGCGGGGCTCGGGCTGCTGCGCGACCGGGCCCGGGCCGTCGGCGGCCAGCTCGAGATCAGCACCCCCGAGGACGGCGGCACGCGCGTGCGGCTCTACCTGCCGGGCACGGCAGTGCCGGCGAAGACCGACGACCGCGTCGCCTAGCGCCTCCTAGCTGCGCGGGCGCAAGGTCACGACGCCCGGCGACTCCGGCGGCCGTCCCGCCGTCGTCGCCAGCAGGTCGCAGAACGCGGCGAGGTGCGCCGTCAACGCGTTGTCGCTGCCCGTGCTCGGCGTCCACGAGCAACGCAGCTCGACCTCGCAGCTCTCGGCCGGCTCGCCCGACGGTGCGCTGCCGTCGGCGAGGACCCCGAAACGGCGCGACGCGGTGACGGTGACGGTGCCGCCGCCGGCGTGGTGCCCGGCGCCGTGCGCGGCCAGCGCCTCGGACACCCAGCTCCAGGCCACCTCGGCGAGCAGCGGGTCGCGGGCGAGGTCGGGCTCCAGGTCGGCGCGGGCGAAGATGACGACGCGGGTGTCGCCGCCCCAGCCCGGCTGGCCGGCGGGGTCGTGCAGCACGACGAAGCGGCCGCTCGCCGGCGGTTCGAGCTCGGGGTCGTCGTCGCTCAGCTCGGCGGCCAGCGCGATGCCGAACGGCGCCACCCGCGCGGGGGCCTCGACCTCGGTGAGCAGCACGGCGGTGTGATCGCCGTCGACCCATGCGCGCAGCGCGGTGCACGCCATCGCGAAACCCTCGGGCGGGGGTGTCGCGGCGGCACCACTCGTTGCGGGCACGGCCACGTGAGCTCCTGCGCCCTCTCGCGACGGCTCGGTGCGCGTCCCTCCAGGGCGTGTGTCGAGAGTAGGCCCGCCCGGGCCTGGTGACGGTGAGTGACCGTCCGGTCGGGCGTGTCCGACTTCTCACCCGTTCGCCACGCCAGCCGCTCGACGCCGGCCCCGACACGACAGACGTGACCATCCGGCCCCGACCCATGACGCGCGCCCTCGCCGGCGCCGCCCTGACGGGCGCCGTGCTCATGAGCGCAGGTCCCGCGACGGCCGTGACGTCGCAGGCCCCGCGCGTGCAGAACGCGAGCAACAAGAAGCCCGCCCACCTCAGCCCGTTCAGCGCGCGCCTCGTCGCCGTGATGAACCAGGCCCGCAAGGCGCACGGCCTCAAGCCGCTGCAGGCCGTCGAGTCGATCGGCAAGGTGGCGTCGGGGTGGTCGGCGCAGATCGCGTCCCAGGACGAGCTGAGCCACAACCCGCGCCTCGCCGCGCAGATCCAGCGGATCTTCCCGAACTGGCGCCGGATCGAGGAGAACGTCGGCGCGATGGGCGGCGGCTCGGCGCGCAGCGCCGCGGACGGCCAGAGGCTGGCCGAGGCCTACCTCGACTCGCCCGTGCACCGAGCGAACATCCTCGACCCGCACGTGCGGTGGATCGGTGTCGCCAACGCCATGGGCAGCGACACCATCTGGAACACCATCGACTTCGTCGGCTAGGTCGCCGCTCAGGCCGCCTGCAGCAGCATCGGGTCGACCAGCAGCGCGAGACCGCACCCGACGCACGTCACCTCGGGCTCGGACCCACCGGCCGGCCGGTCGTGCGGCATCTCGTGCTCGCAGATCACGCACCACCGCACCTCGCCGGCGGTCAGCTCCATCTCGTCCACCTGCCCAAGGTGCCCTCCGGGTCTGACAGGCCGGGTGAGCAGGGGCGGCGTGTCGGCAGACTGTCGGGGTGACCACCCTGACCCAGGCGAGGGAGAGCGCGCCGTTCCTCGCCGCGTGCCGGGGTGAGGAGCCGGCCCACCGACCGGTCTGGTTCATGCGCCAGGCCGGACGCGCGCTGCCCGAGTACCGCAAGATCCGCGAGGGCACCGGGATGCTCGAAGCCTGCCGCACCCCCGACCTCGTCACCGAGATCACGCTGCAGCCGGTCCGTCGCTACGGCGTCGACGCCGCGGTCCTGTTCTCCGACATCGTCGTCCCGTTGGCGGCCGCGGGGATCGACGTCGACATCAAGCCGGGCGTCGGCCCCGTCGTCGGGTCGCCCGTGCGCACCGCCACCGACGTGGCGACGCTGCCGCGGCTCGAAGCGCCTGCGCTCGAGCCGGTCGCGCAGGCCTGCCGGCAGCTGGTCGGGGCGCTCGGCGACGTCCCGCTGCTCGGCTTCGCCGGTGCTCCGTTCACGCTGGCCAGCTACCTCGTCGAGGGCGGTCCGTCCCGCGAGCACCTCCGCACCAAGGAGCTCATGTACGCGGCGCCCGACGTGTGGCACGCGCTCATGACCTACCTGGCGGACGTCGCATCCACCTTTCTCCGCGCCCAGATCGACGCCGGAGCTGCGGCGATCCAGCTCTTCGACTCCTGGGCGGGCACGCTGTCCGAGCGGGACTACCGCCGCTTCGTGCTGCCGCACTCGCAGCGCGTGCTCGCGTCGGTGGCCGACGTGCCGCGCGTGCACTTCGGCGTCGGCACCGGCGAGCTGCTGGCCGCCATGGGCGAGGCGCTCGGTGACGGTGTCGGCGTCGTCGGCGTCGACTGGCGGGTGCCGCTCGACGTCGCGGCCACCCGGGTCGGGACGACTCGCGGCCTGCAGGGCAACCTCGACCCGGCGCTCGTCGCCACGGCACCGTGGGACGAGGTCGCGGCGGCCACCCGCGACGTGCTCCGCCGCGGCGCCGCGGCCCGCGGGCACGTGATGAACCTCGGCCACGGCGTCCTGCCCGAGACGGACCCGGACGTCCTCACCCGCGTCGTCGAGCTGGTGCACGAGACGCCCGTGGGCACCAGCCCCGTCCTCGACTGACGTGGCGCGCGTCGCCGTCGTCGGCGCCGGCCTCGCCGGCCTGGTCGCCGCGCGGGACCTGGCGGCAGCGGGGCACGAGGTCGTCGTGCTCGAGGCGTCCGCGCGCATCGGCGGCGAGCTCGCCCACGCCGAGGTTGCCGGGCTGACGGTCGACGTCGGCGCCGAGGCGTTCCTCGTCACCCGGCCCGAGGCCGCGGACCTCACCCGCGAGCTCGGGCTGACCCTCACCCACCCCACCGCGGCCCGGCCGGCGGTCGTCATCGACGGCCGGCTCCTGCCGCTGCCGAAGCGCACGCTGCTCGGGGTGCCCGGCTCGCTCACCGCTGCTCGTCAGGTCCTCGGCCCCGTCGGTGTCGCCCGCGCGGCGCTCGACCTCGTCCTCCCGGCGCGCGCCCCGACCGGGGTCGGGGTGGGGCGGCTGGTGCGCCGTCGCCTGGGCGCGCGCGTCGCGACCCGGCTGGTCGATCCGCTGCTGTCCGGCGTCTACGCGGGGACGGCGGACGACCTCGACCCTCGATCGGTCGCGCCGGCGCTCGACGTCTCGGGCTCGCTCGTCCGCGCCGCTCGGCGGGCGGCGCCGGGCGGAGAGCCCGGCCGCGCGGTGTTCGGAGCCCCGACTGAGGGAGTCGCCGCGCTCATCGGAGCACTGGCGGCGGGGCTCGACATCCGCCGCTCGACGACTGTCACCGGCTTGAGCGACGGCGCGCTGGTCACGTCGGATGGCCCGCTCCCGGCCGACGCGGTGGTGCTCGCCGTGCGCGCGGGGCCGGCCGCGCGGTTGCTCCGACGCCCGGAGCCGGTCGCCGAGTACGCATCCGTCGCGGTCGTCACGCTGGCGTTCGAGCGCGCCGCCGCGGGCCGTCTCGCCGATCCGGAGCTGTCCGGCTGGCTGATCCCGCCCGGCGGGCCCTGGCTGCACAAGGGCCTCACCGTCAGCACCAGCAAGTGGGCGCACCTGGCCGCCGCCGCGCCGGATGTGGTGGTCGTGCGCGGCAGCGTCGGCCGTTTCGGCGACAGCACCGGCCTGCGGCGCAGCGACGACGAGCTGGCCGGCGTGGTCGCGGCCGAGATCGCCGCGCTGGCGGGGGCGCGCGGTCGCGTCATCGACCAAAGGGTCACGCGCTGGGGTGGCGCGCTGCCGCAGTACACGGTCGGCCACCCCGAGCGCGTCGCCGCGCTCCGGGCGGCGCTGCCGCCCCGCGTCGCGGTCTGCGGCGCCGCCTACGACGGCGTCGGGATCCCCGCCGTCATCGCCTCAGCGAGGCGGGCGGCGGGCGACGTAGGACGATGGGTGGCATGAGCGGACGTCCGTCGCACCCATCGGAGCAGGGCGAGTCGAAGCTGTCGGCCCGCGAGCTCAACGAGCAGATCCTCTACGCGCAGTGGAGCGTCTTCCGCTCGGTGCGCCCGCTGGCCGACACCGACCGCGCCGCGGCGGCGGCGGAGCTCGAGGGCCTGCTGGAGGCCGCAGGGGAGAAGGACGTCTACACCCGAGGCTGCTACGACGTCGCCGGCCTGCGCGCCGATGCCGACGTCATGTTCTGGTGGACCTGCCCCGAGCTCGAGCGGATCCAGGAGCTGTACACGCGGCTCCGCCAGTCCGCCGTCGGCTCGCACCTCGAACCCGTGTGGTCCGGCGTCGGGTTGCACCGCCCGGCCGAGTTCAACCGCAGCCACATCCCCGCCTACGTGCGCCGCGAGGATCCGAAGCGCTGGGTGTGCGTCTACCCGTTCGTCCGCTCGCTCGAGTGGTACCTGCTGCCCGACGACGAGCGCCGCGCGATGCTGGCCGAGCACGGGATCATGGGCCGCGAGTTCCCGGACGTGCGGGCCAACACGGTCGCGGCGTTCGGCCTCGGTGACTACGAGTGGATGCTCGCGTTCGAGGCCGACGAGCTGCCGCGCATCGTCGATTGCATCCGCCACCTCCGCGGCTCGAAGGCCCGGCTGCACACCAAGGTCGAGATCCCCTTCTACACCGGTGTCCGCAAGGAGCCGGCGGAGATCGTCGCCTCGCTGCCGTAGCCCGCTCCCGGCCCACTTCTGCCCCGTGAGGGGGCCGCTCGCCCCACCGGTGCTCCACTCGGCGCGCCTTCCCGCCTGCTATGACCCGACACGCACAAAAACAATGCACCACCAACAACATGAATCCCGGGTTAACGGAGCCGATACTGGATATGAACGCCCCACCGGGGCAGAGCATCGAGGAGGCGCCCGTGAACGCGGTGCCACTGATCACGGTTCGCGATCGCGACGTGCACCACTGGCTCTGGCGGCTCCGCGAGCTCGCCGACGCCATGCCCCGGACCGTCCAGGCAGCCACAGCGTGCAGCCTCTCGACGTCGCTGCGCCGTGAGACGGTCGGGCTCTACGTGGACGCGCCCGTCGTGCGGGTGCCCGAAGACCTGGCGAAGGCCGTCCTCGCCGTCCTCGACATGACGGCGGCGTGCTGCGTCGGCACCGTCCTCGCCGATGAGGCCCGCGCCGACGCCGCCCTGCTGGCGCTCGCGCTGATCGGCGGGCCGGACCACCCGGCCCAGCCCGCCGCCTAGCTCAGCTCCCGTCGCGCTCGAGGTCGAGGGCGCAGGAGTTCATGCAGTAGCGCAGCCCGGTCGGCGTGGGGCCGTCATCGAAGACGTGGCCCAGGTGCGACCCGCAGCGGCCGCAGCGGATCTCGGTGCGCACCATGCCGTGGGTGCGGTCCTCGATCTCCTCGACCGCTCCCGGTGCGATCGGCTCGTAGAAGCTCGGCCACCCGCTGCCGGAGTGGAACTTGGTCTCGCTGCGGAACAGCGGGTTCTCACAGGCCATGCACCTGTACAGGCCCGGATCCTCGGTGTCGGTGTAGGCGCCGGTGAACGCACGCTCCGTCGCGGCCTGGCGCAGCACCGCGTACTGGGCCGGCGTCAGCTCCTCACGCCACTGCTCGTCGGACTTCGTCACTGCGTAGGTCTTGTCACTCACGACCGTCTGTCTCCTTCCCGGCCGGTTCGTTACCGGCACCCACCTCAACACACGCTGGCCGACTTCTGGTCCCTGTGCCTTCGCGTGCGCACCTCGAGACATCCCCTGCGGATGGGCTTGCGCATCGCTCGGATCCGTGGCACTATCGAACAGATGTTCGAATCCGTCACGAATGCGATCGACGCCGTCATCGAGCTGACCGCTCGGATGCCGGCGGGCGAAGCCTTGGCGGAGATCGTCGCGGCGAAGGCCCGGCTGGAGGCCGCGCAGATCGCGCAGACGGCCCGGGCCCGCGACGACGAGATCTTCGTCCCGGACCACCGGGGGATGGCCGGCTGGTCGGTGGAGCACCTGCGTCTCGACCGTCGCGAGGCCAAGCGGTTCACCACGCTCGCGGACCGCATCGACCGGTTCCCGGGCTTCGCGTCCGCCCTCGCGGCCGGCACCGTGACCGTCGAGCACGTCGAGGTCGTCACCACTTCGCTGCGCAAGGTCGAGGACGCCATCGTCACCGACCTCGAACCGGTCCTGCTCGAAGCCGCGGAGGTCTGCACGCCCGGGGACCTCAAGGCGCTGCTGGCCCACATCAAGACCCAGACCGACCCCGACGCCGCGGCGGCGGCCGAGCGCAGCGACTTCGCACGCCGCCGCCTGTCCATCTCGCGCACGATCGACGGCACCGTGAGCGTGTCCGGGATGCTCGACGCGGTCAGCGGCCAGTGGGTCATGAACGCTTTGGCCGCGTTCACCGCACCGGCCCGCAACCCCGACGGCACACCCGATGACCGCACCCCGGGCCAGCGCCGCGTCGATGCCTGGGTCGAGATCAGCCGCCGCATCCTCGCCCAGACCGATGTCGACACCCGCGCCGGCACCGCCCAGATGCTCGTCCTGGTCGACGGGCGCAGCCTCACCCCGAACGCCGTCGACCTCACCACCCCGGACGACGACCACGGCCCCTGGGACCCGCCCGCGCACTTCGACGACAGCGACGACGGGGCAGATCCGTACGCATCCCGCCTCGCGCTCGTGCCGCCACTCGACAACGACGACCGTGCGGCCGAGGACCCGCGCTGGTGGGGTGAGCCACCGCCCGAGACCGACGACCAGCTCCACGACCACGCGCCGGGCTGCGACTGCGAGCGCGCCACGATCCCGCTGGTCGGGATCACCGGCGACGGTGCCGCGCTGTCACCCGCCGCGGTGCTGCAGCTGTCCTGCGACGCCCGCATCGCACTCGCGATCGTCGACGACGTCGCCACCGCCCTGCTCCCGCGGGCCCTGCGCCGCGGCCGGGCCGAACCGATGTTCCTGGGCCGCATGCAACGCCTCGTGCCCGCCGGCCTGCGCCGCGCGCTGGTGCTGCGCGACGCCGGCTGCGTCTACCCCGGCTGCACCATGCCCGCAGCCTGGTGCGAAGCCCACCACCTCATCCCCTGGGAGCTCGACGGCGAGACCGACCTGCCCAACCTCGCGCTCGTGTGCTCCTTCCACCACCACCAGCTCCACGCCCACGGCCAGAACGTCCGCCGTCGTCCTGACGGCGGCTGGGACATCGTCCACGACCCCCTCCTCCACCAGCTCCTGCACCCCACCTGCCGACATCCCACGCCGCGCGTGGCCTGAACCCACTCGCGGCGCTCCGCCCCACCAAGCACCCGACGCACGCTGCCGGGGCGATCACGCGTGTCCGCACACAGACGTGGGAGGGTCGAGACGTGGCCGCCTCGCCGTTCATCGAGATCGAGGTCGACACGCCCACGGGGGAGCGGACCGTCAAGGTCACCAACCCCGAGAAGACCTACTTCTCCGGGCTGCCCGAAGGCCGTGGCCGCAAGCTCGACCTCGTCGAGTACTACCTCGCGGTCGGCCCCGGGATCGTCAACGCGCTGTTCGAGCGACCCACCGTGCTGAAGCGGCATCCGGATGGAGCCGAGGGTGAGCCGATCTATCAGAAGCGGGTGCCCGACAAGCGGCCCGAGTGGCTCGAGACCGCGACGGTGCACTTCCCGTCCGGCCGGAGCGCGGCCGAGCTGTGCCCGGTCGATGTCGCGCATGTCGCCTGGGCCGCGAACCTCGGGACCACCATTCCTCGTTCGTAACCCAGGTCGTGACCTGCGCATTTGCGCTGAGAGGGTCGCGGCAGAGGTCACCTTGCCACCGTCTTCCCGCCACTGAGCATGGCTGCCGAGTTTTCCCGCGTGGGATCGCCCTACGGGTGGAACCTCGGCAGACCTAGCGCGCGCGTCTTCGAGTAGTGGGCAGTGAATCGCCGAGCCGTTGGTCACGCGGCCATCTGAAGTCGGGCCTCACGTTGGGGCCTGCGGCTCGATGAAGACGACCTTGAGGCTTACGTACGGTGGCGGTCCGGTCGCCGCCGCCGGCTCTGGGGCGACTTCGTTCGGCTCCTGCAGGAGCGCGTTCAACCGGAGGATGGCCCAGTCCGGCAGGCGGCATGCAGTGAAGGCGCCATTGTCCTCCAGCCATTGACGGCGGGGTTCGGCCTCCCGACAGATGCTGCACAGAAACGGGCGCATCGAAAGGTA
>DASZYF010000073.1:0-17427 GCA_035545535.1 Mycobacteriales bacterium
AGGACCGTGACCCGGCCGCGCCGGCTGCGCGCCCTTTCGAAGACCTGACATCCGTGTCAGCATCGGGGCCGTGACGGTCACCGACACGGACGACCCGTACGCCGCGTTCGACCCGATGAGCCAGTTCGTCGGGACGGTCGCGGGTGACGTCCGCAACCCGTACCCGGAGCTGGCGCGCAAGCGGCGCGAGGAGCCGGTGGAGATCCGCTCGCAGACGCTGTACGAGGGCGTCGCGCGCGAGGTCGCCTACGTCTACCGCTACGACGACGTCGCCGAGGTCATGCGCGACCACGAGACGTTCTCGTCCAGCCCCAACCGCGAGCTCATGGGCCTGGTGATGGGCCCCGACCTCATCGTGGGACTGGATGCGCCTGAGCACCGGCGCCATCGCTCGCTGGTCGCGGCGGCGTTCCGCGCCAAGGCCTTGGAGCGCGAGACGTCGCTGGTGCGTGAGGTGCTCGACGAGCTCATCGACCGCTTCGCCGGGCGCGGGCACGCCGAGCTGGTGCGCGAGCTGACCTACCGCTTCCCGGTGCAGGTGATCGCGGAGATCCTCGGGGTCCCGCGCGCGGACCACACCACGTTCCACCGGTGGTCCATGGCCGTCATCAACGTCGCCGCGGACCCGGTGGCGGGCATCGCGGCGAGCGAGGCGTTGCGCGACTACTTCTCCGGCATCGTCGCGCAGCGGCGCGCGGACCCGTCCGACGACGTCATCGGCGATCTCGTCACCGCCGAGCTCGACGGCGAGAAGCTCACCGACGACGAGATCTACACGTTCCTGCGCCTGCTGCTCCCCGGCGGTGCGGAGACGACCTACCGCGCGACCGGCAACGTCCTCTTCGCGCTGCTGTCGCACGACGGTGCGTACGACGAGGTGCGCGCTGATCGGTCGCTGCTGCCGCAGGCGGTGGAGGAGGGCATCCGCTGGGAGACGCCCCTGCTCATCAGCCAGCGCGCCGCGACGTGCGACACCGAGATCGCCGGCGTCCCGATCCCCCAGGGCATGGTCGTCGTGCCCAACCTCGGCTCGGCGAACCACGACGAGGCGCACTGGGACGAGCCCGAGGAGTTCCGCCTGCACCGGGCGCCGCAACCCGCGCTCATGTTCGGGGCCGGCCCGCACATGTGCATCGGGATGCACCTCGCCCGCATGGAGGTCCGGGTCGCGATCGACCAGCTGATGGATCGGCTGCCGAACCTGCGACTCGACCCTTCGGTGGAGGACGTGCACATCCACGGTGACGCGTTCCGCTCCCCGACGCAGCTGCCCGTCCTGTTCGGCTGATGGTCGAACCGTTGCTCGGTGGGCGCGTCGCGCTCATCACGGGTGGGGCCAGCGGTCAGGGGCGCGCCGCCTCGGTGCTGTTCGCGCAGCAAGGCGCGCGCATCGTCGTGGCCGACATCAACGACGAGGGCTCGCAGGAGACCGTGCGGCTCGTCGAGGAGGCGGGCAGCCAGGCGGCGTGGGTGCACGCGGACGTCTCGGTGCGCGCGGACTGCGACGCGATGGTCGCCGCGGCGGTCGCGGCGTTCGGCAGCCTGAACGTCCTCTACAACAACGCGGCCGTCCAGATGTCCGGCCGCCTGCTCGACTGCACCGACGAGGAGTGGGACCGCACGCTGCGCACCAACCTGTCGGCGATCTTCTGGTCGTGTCGTGCCGCGCTCCCGCACCTCGTGGCGAGCGGCAACGGCAGCATCATCAGCACCGCGTCGGTGCTCGGGCTCATCGGCTCCGAGGGGTACGCGGCGTACGGGCCGGCGAAGGCCGGGCTCGTCGCGCTCACCCGGCAGATCGCGGTGGAGTACGGGCCGAACGTGCGGGCCAACGTGATCGCGCCGGGATCGATCGACACCCCGCGCTTCCGCAAGGTCGCGCAGGAGATGCCGGATCCCGAAGGGTTCCTCTCCGGGCTCGCGTCGATCATCCCGCAGAAGCGGCTCGGCCAGGCCGAGGACATCGCCGGCATCGCGCTGTTCCTCGCGAGCGACCTGTCGGCGTACACGTCGGGCGCGGTGGTGCCGGCCGACGGCGGTTTGGCGGCCATGCGATGACCGGCGACCTGGACGGGCGGGTCGCGATCGTCACCGGGGGAGCGTCCGGTCTGGGAGCGGCGATCAGTCGCGCCGCTGCCGCGGCCGGCGCGCACGTCGTGATCGCCGACATCGACGGTGATGCCGCCACCTGGGTGGCGCGCGAGGTCGGCGGCACGCCGGTCACGTGCGACGTGACGCAGTCCGCCGACGTGCAGCGCATGGTCGAGGTCGCGGCCGGTCGCGGCCCCATCCGCGCGCTGGTCCTCTCGGCCGCGGTGGAGACGCGCACACCGGTCGTCGACTGCACCGACGACGAGTGGGACCGCGTCATCGGCGTGAACCTGACCGGACCCTTCCTCTGCCTGCGTGCGACGATCCCCCACATGATCGACGCGGGCGGCGGGGCGGTCGTCGCCATGGGCTCGACGCTCGGGCAGGTCACGTCGCCCGGCTACCCCGCGTACTGCGCGAGCAAGACCGCGCTCACCAACCTGTGCAAGCAGGCCGCGATCGAGCACGCGAAGGACGGCGTGCGGGTGAACGTGCTCGCACCGTCGGCGACGGAGTCCGGGCTGTTCATGAAGGTCACCGAGCCGGTGCCGCACGTGCGCCAGCAGGTGGCGGCGCAGGTGCCGATGGGCCGGCTCGGCCGCGAGGACGATGTGACGGCCGCGGTGCTGTACCTGCTGGGCGACGGTTCGACCTATCTGTCGGGAGCGGTCATCCCGCTCGACGGCGGCCTCGCCGCGCGACGGTCGTGAGCAGCCATGCGTGACGGGCTGCCGATCCTCGACGCGGATGCGCACGTCGTCGAACCGATCGACATCTTCGGCGGTCTGCTGCCCGCCGGTGTTCCGGTGATGGACCTGCCCACGACAACGCCCATGGTCATGTGCGGCGACACGAGCAAGCTGGCCGCGCAGGTCGAGGCGCGGTTCAGCAGCGCGAGCTACCTGGACGCGATGGACGCGCAGGGCATCGACGCCGCGGTGGTCTACCCCTCGCTCGGGCTGTTCCTGCCCCACCTGCCCGAGCTCGACCGGGAGAACGCGGCGGACATCTGCCGGGCCTACAACACGTGGGCCGCCGGCTGGTCGGCCGCCGGGGGAGGGCGGCTCGGCGCGGTGGGCATCCTGCCGCAGCGCTACCCCACGATGTGCGTGCAGATCGCACGTGAGGCGATGGACCTCGGGCTGCTGGGTGTGCTCCTGCGGCCGAACCTCATCGGCGAGCACAGCCTGGACGACCACGCCTTCGACCACCTCTACGCCGAAGTCGCCGCGCGCGGTCGCGTGCTGGCGATCCACGAGGGCCTGGGCGTGCGCGGCCCGACGATCGGCAGTGACCGCTTCACGTCGTTCTCCGCCCGGCACGCGTGCTCGCACCCCCTCGAGCAGATGACCGCCGCGGTGGCGTTCCTCGTCGGCGGTGTGTGCGAACGGCACCCGACGCTGCGCGTCGCGTTCCTCGAGTCGGGCACCGGCTGGTTGCCGTACTGGCTCAGCCGCCTCGACGAGCACCGCGAGTGGATGGGGGGCAGCGAGCTCGCGCACCTGTCCCTCGACCCGAGCGAGTACTTCGCCCGCCAGTGCGTCATCTCGACCGACCCCGAGGACCACCTCGTCGCGACGTCCCTCTCGCACGTGCCTGCGGCGAACGTGGTGTGGGCCAGCGACTTCCCGCACCCCGACGCGCTCTTCCCCGACGCGGTCGACGCGTTCCTCACCCGGGCCCGCAAGGACGGCGTCGGCGACGACACCCTCCGCGCGCTCATGTGGGACACCCCCACGGCGTTCTACGGCGCGCCGTTCACGGCCCCGACCGCCGCCTGACATGGCCGTCGTGTCGGTCGACCGCACCCGGTGCGTGGGGTCCGGCAACTGCGCGTTCTGGGCGCCCGGAGCCTTCGACCTCGACGACGACGAGGGGCTCGCCGTCGTGCTCGACCCCGACGCCGCCGACCTCGAGCACCTCAAGGCGGCCGAGCGCGGGTGCCCCACGCAGGCCATCACCGTCGAGTGAGCCCGCTCACCGCGCTCTGATCGAAGACCCGTTTCGTCCGGACCGAGCCGTCGTTGGGAGGGTGTGCGCGTGCAACCGAGGGGGATGCACGCGCACGTTCGACGCGTGCTCGGGATGGCCGCGCTGACCCTTCTGGGCGCGGCCATCCCGGCCGCTGCCACGACCGCGAGGCCGGGCCCGCCGGCCCTCGGTGGCGCGACGTTCCTCGACGTCGGCCCGGCCGCCGGCCCGAGCGGCCTGCCGCAGATCATCGACGGGCACGGACGTGCCGTCCTGCTCCGCGCGGTCGACGTCGCCGGGCTCGGTGACTACTGGCGCCCGGACCTGAAGACGTCCTACCCGATCGACCCGGCCGCGTACGCGAACGGGCACTGCCCGGCGACCGACCCGACCATCGAACCGACCCCGGTGTGCCGCAAGGACACCAAGAAGATCGCGTCGCTCGGCTACGACGCCATCCGCCTCACGATGTCCTGGTCACTCCTCGAGCCGAAGCCGGGCGTCATCGACCGGACCTACATCGCCCGCATCGCGCAGGTCGTCAGCTGGGCGAAGGCCGACCACCTGTGGGTGGTGCTCGACCTGCACCAGGACGCGTGGTCCAAGTACGGGTACTCGCACGACAGCTGCCCCGCGCCGCTCGACCGCACGCCGGGCTTCGACGGCGCGCCCGCCTGGGCAACCGACACGACGCTGCCGTTCTGCACGGTCGACAACACACGCGAGCTCGACCCCGGCGTCGTCTCCAACTTCCAACGCCTCTGGTCCAACGTCCCCGGCCCCGACGGCGTCGGGCTGCAGGACCACCTGGCGCACGTGATGGCGGTGCTGGCCGCGCGGTTCGCGAAGGACCCCACCGTCGCGGGCTACGACCTCTTCAACGAGCCGTCGCCCGGCGCGGTCGCGCCGATCGCCACCGAGGTCCTGCAGCTGAACCGCTACTACGCGAAGGTCGCGTCGGCGATGACGGCCGCGGTGCCGCACTTCCGCCAGCTGCTGTTCCTCGAGCCGAACGTCGCCCGGGCGACGACGACGCCCGCGCCCGCCGAGGTGGCGCCCTGGTCGGCGTTCTCCTCCTACCGCCGGGCGGTGTACGCGCCGCACGTCTACACGCAGGTCTTCACCGCCGACGCGATGGCCGGTCAGCCCGGCAAGCTGCAGACCGCGCAGGCCGACTGGGACTCCGCGGTGCGCGACGCGAAGGTGCTCGGCCTCCCGCTCTGGGTCGGCGAGTTCGGCAACGGACCCGCGCAGGACCGCGTCGTGCTCGACGAGGCGTTCCGCCAGCAGGACGCGCGCGGGGTGTCGGGCGGTCTGTGGATCTGGAAGGAGAACCACAACGACACCGCTCCCGACCAGACGTGGTCGGTCGAAGGCAGCCCGCGCGAGGTGAGCGCGTCGCGGGGCTACCCGGTGGCGCTCGCGGGCCGGCTGGTGTCGCTCGCCGAGGAGCCCCTCAAGCACACGTTCTCGATGAGCGCCACCGCGGCGAAGGGCACCACCGTGGTGTTCCTGCCTCCGGCCGAGGGCGGCCACCTCATCGTCACCGGAGCGTCGGTGCGCGTCCGCACGACCGGGGCGGGCGCCCGCGTCGTCAGCCTCACCGCGAAGCCCGGCACGACGTGGCGGCTCGCGGTCTCCTGACCCGGGGTGGTAGGACCGGCGCATGACGACGGCGGCCCGGCGCGGTGATCGCGATCCGCTCTCGCGGGACGCGGTCGTCGAGACCGCGCTGGCGCTCGTCACCGCGCAGGGCGTCGACGCGCTCACGATGCGGCGGCTGGCGACCGAGCTGGGGACCGCCGTCACCGCGATCTACTGGCA
Organism: Mycobacteriales bacterium; assembly: GCA_035545535.1. Taxonomy (GTDB): domain Bacteria; phylum Actinomycetota; class Actinomycetes; order Mycobacteriales; family CAJCIY01; genus DASZYF01. Next base: position 5,887 of record DASZYF010000073.1, read on the forward strand.
CGTCGGCAACCGTGACGCGCTGCTCGACCTGCTCGTCGAGCGGGTGCTGGCCGACATCGGCACCGTCCGTCCGGTCGGCCGGACGCCGCAGCTGCGCGTGGCATCGCTCGTGCGCAAGCTGCGCACCGCGCTGCTCGACCATCCGCACCTCATCGGTCTCGTGCACGAGCGCGGCGCGGCGGCGCGGATGTTCCAGCCCGTCCAGGCGGCCCTGGCGACCGAGCTCGCCGCGATCGGCCAGCACGGTGCGACCGCGGCGCTGACCATCCAGGCGCTGCAGCAGCACGTGCTGGCCTCCCTCGTGCTCGAACGCGCGCTCGCCCGCGCCCCTGGCCCGGACCCGGAGGCGATCGAGGACTGGCAGGGGCCGGACGATGCCGTGCTGGTCGCGCGCCTGGCCGAGCAGCCCGACCACGAACGGCTCTTCGAGGTCGGTCTCGACGCCCTGATCGCGCACCTGCTCGCCTGATCCCCGCCTCCTTGACGAAGTCTGTAACGGCGATACAGTCGGCCGCGACGTCGAGGAGGCGCGATGGGCGAGCAGCGGTACACCGTCATCTCCGCGGACTGCCACGGCGGGGCCGACATCGCGGGGTACAGGCCCTACCTCGAGGCGCGCTGGCACGACGAGTTCGACGCGTGGGCGGCCGACTACGAGATCCCCTACGAGGACATGACGGGGCCGGACGGCAACCGCAACTGGGACTCGAAGCGCCGGCTCCAGGAGCTCGAGGACGACGGGATCGTCGCCGAGGTGATCTACCCGAACACCGTTCCGCCGTTCTTCCCGAAGGTGAGCTTCGCCGCGCAGCCGCCGCCCATCAGCGCCGCCGACGCCGAGCGCCGCGCGGCCGGGCTGCGCGCCGCCAACCGCTGGCTCGCCGACTTCTGCGCGGATGCGCCCGGGCGCCGCGCGGGGATCGCGCAGGTGCCGCTCACCGACATCGATGCGTCGGTGAAGGAGCTGCACTGGGCCAAGGAGAACGGGCTCACCGGGGGCCTGCTGCTGCCGGGCACGCCGCCCGGCGGTGACCTCACGCCGCTGTGGCACTACGACCACTACGCGCCCATCTGGCACACCTGCGAAGAGCTCGGCCTGCCGGTCAACCACCACTCGGGCAGTGCCGTGCCGGTGTTCGGTGACACCGACCTCGACCACATCGTGTTCCTGCTCGAGGTGACGTGGTGGGCGCACCGCGCGTTCACGCACCTGATCTTCAGCGGCACGTTCCAGAAGCACCCCGACCTGCAGCTCGTGCTCACCGAGCAGGGCACGGCGTGGATCCCGCAGGAGCTGTTCCGGCTCGACTACTTCTACGACCGCATGATGAACGCCGTCGGTTCGCAGGAGCACGTCTGGGGCTTCCCGGTCGTCTCCGGTCTGGACCTCAAGCCGAGTGAGTACTGGGCCCGGCAGTGCCACGTCGGCTCGAGCTTCATCCGGCCGGAGGAGGTGCCGCTGCGCGGGATCGTCGGCGTCGACAAGATCATGTGGGGCAGCGACTACCCGCACAAGGAGGCGAGCTACCCGTTCAGCCGCGAGGCGATCCGGCTCTCGATGGCCGACGTCGACCCGTCCGAGATCGCGATGATGCTCGGCGGCAACGCGGCCCGCGTGTACGGGTTCGACCTCGAGCTGCTGGACAAGGTCGCGGCCGACGTCGGTCCCGCGGTCGAGGAGATCGCCCGGCCCTTCACCGTCGGCGAGATCCCCGTGGAAGCCGACCGCTGCCCGGCCTTCGTCGGGCACGTCGGACGGTGACCATGCAGCTCGAAGGCGCCGTCGGCGTCGTCACCGGCGGGGGCAACGGCCTCGGCCGCGCGCTGTGCGAGCGGTTCGCCCGCGAGGGCATGCAGGTGGTGCTGGCCGACCTGATGCCCGACCGCGTCGAGCAGGCCGAGAAGGAGCTGCGCTCCGAAGGTCTCGAGGTCACCGGGGTCGTCACCGACGTGAGCGACCGCGCCTCGGTCGAGTCGTTGCGCGACGCCGCGCTCGCCGCCTACGGCAAGGTCAACGTCCTCTGCAACAACGCGGGCATCGGGGCGGGTGCCGAGGGCAAGCTCTGGGAGCACGAGGACAACGACTGGCGCTGGGCGATCGCCGTCAACCTCTGGGGCGTCATCCACGGCGTCGACGTGTTCGTCCCGCAGATGCTCGCGCAGGGCGACGACTGCCACATCGTCAACACGTCATCGGGCAACGGCGCCATCAGCCCGCTGCCCAGCACCCCGCAGTACGCCGTCACCAAGGCCGGTGTCCTCACGCTCACGGAGTGCCTGTACGGGCAGCTCGCCGACGTCACCGACAAGGTGCACTGCTCGGTGCTGCTGCCCGGACCACACATGCTGCGCACCGGACTGTTCGAGTCGTGGCGCACGCGGCCGGACGCGTTCGCGAAGGAGCGCCCGCGGCAGACGCCCTACGTCACCTACGAGGCGATGGAGGCGCAGATGCAGGCCGCCGGCATCGCAGTCGACTACACGCCGGTCGAGGACGTCGCGGGCGACGTCGTCGCGGCGCTGCGCAGCGGCGCGTTCTGGATCCACCCCGACAGCGCGCGCAGCGATGCGCAGCTGCAGGCGCGCACCGCGTCGATCCTCGGCCGCACCAACCCCGACTACCTCCGCCCCGTCCCCGGCTGACAGGAGCCCGCGATGACCGACATCAACAGCGCCTACCTCGTCATCACCTCGGACGCCCACGCCGGGCTGCCGACGGCGGAGTACCGCACCTACCTCGAAGCGAAGTACCACCCCCAGTTCGACCAGTTCCTCTCCGAGCGCGAGGCGCAGCTCGAGGAGCTCACGAACCTCGGTGTGCGCAACAGCGCGTTCGCCGACAGCTGGTACGCCGAGCACGGCGAGGCCCTGAAGGCCGGCTGGGACGCGATGCGACGCGACCAGGAGATGGACACCGAAGGCATCGCGGCGGAGATCGTGTTCCCGGACGCCGACGCGGTCGAGAGCCGCACGTGCGCACCGTTCGGCGTGGGCCTCGGGCTGTCCGGCGACCTCGACCCGGTGCTCGGCCTTGCCGGGGCGCGCGCGCACAACCGCTGGCTCGCCGACCTCTGCGCGCACAGCCCCGAGCGGCGCTGCGGCGTCGCCCTCGTCCCGCTGCACTCCGATCGCGACGAGGTCATCGCGGAGATCCGGCGCAGCAAGGAGTCCGGGCTCAACGCGGTCATGATCCCCGCGATGTGGGCCCAGCTGTCCGAGGGTGGGAAGCCGTACCACGACCGGTACTACGACCCCATCTGGGCGGTGCTCGAAGAGCTGTCGATGCCGATCCTCACGCACAGCGGCGTGACACCGCGCCAGGAGTTCGGCGATCACCTCGGCATCTACGTCACCGAGGTCACGTGGTGGCCCGCCCGACCGATGTGGTTCCTGCTGTGGTCCGGTGTCTTCGAGCGCTTCCCGGGGCTGCGCTTCGGCGTCGCCGAGTCCGGCGCGTGGTGGCTGCCCGGTCTGCTCTGGTTCTGGGACCGGCTCTACCTCGGGCAGAAGGGCGCGGAGAAGCTGGGCGCCAAGCCGTTCGGCGACGCGGTCACGATGCCGCCGAGCGACTACTTCGACCGCAACTGCTTCATCGCGGCGTCGAACACGAAGCGCCGCGAGATCGGCATGCGCTACGAGATCGGCGTGGACAACCTCCTGTGGGGGAGCGACTTCCCCCACCCGGAGGGCACCTGGCCGAAGAGCCGCGACTGGATGCAGAAGACGTTCCACGACGTGCCCATCGACGAGACCCGCCGCATGGTGGGGCTCGCCGCCGCCGAGGTGTTCGGCTTCGACGTCGAGGCGCTGCGTCCGCTCGCCGACAAGATCGGTCCGACCCCGCAGGACCTCGGACAGCTCGACGGCTCGCCCGACGGCTCTGACCTCGTCGAGCGGTGGGCCCGCACCAAGGCGGTGGGCCGGCACTGGCTGACCGACCACGACTTCGCATTCATCGACCTCTGACACATGAGGTCTCACGAGCTGGGAGAGAGCAGATGACCGTCCGCTACGGCGCCAAGACCGTGCAGCGCAACCGCGAGATCGAAGCGACGGCGACCCCGATCTGGGTCAACGCGGTGCAGGCCGTGTGGGAGACCGACCCCGAGGTGGTCGCGGCCATCCTGCCGCCGCCGCTCACGCCGGCAGCCAAGCCGCTCGTGCGCCTCACGCTGTCCATCGTCGACCTGCCCGGGCTGCCGGTGTTCGGTGCCGGCTGGCTGGGCGTAGCGGCGATGCACGGCGACGTGCCGGGGGAGTACCCGGTGTTCATGCCGATGACCAGCGAGCAGGCGACCATCGGCGGACGTGAGACCTACGGCGAGCCGAAGAAGATCGCCGAGGTGTGGGCCAAGCGCGACGGCGACACCATCGACGCCGGCATAAGCCGCCTCGGCTTCTCCCTCGTCGAGATCAGCGGCCGCGTCACCGAGCAGCGCGCGCCCTACCAGCTCGACAAGCGCGACTTCTGGTTCAAGGCACTGCCGTCCGCGGAGACCCCCGGCGAGCTCGAGGGCGACCCGATCCTCGTCTACGGCGAGAAGCACGAGGAGGCCCGCGTCCACGAGGGCATCGACGGGACGGTCGTGCTGAAGGACTCGCCCATCGACCCGGTCGCCGATCTCGTGGTGCGCAACCTCGTCGACCTCTCCTGGACCGAGCGCGCGTCCTCCCAGGTCGGCAAGGTCATCGGCCCCATCCCCGCGGCCGGCTTCGCGCCGTACCTGCACCAGCGCTACGACGACCTCACCGTCCTCGGCAAGTAGCGTTCGGCGGGTGCCGGATCCCGCCGATGTGACCCTCGCCGCCCAGCTCGCCGAGGACGCCGGGCACCTGCTGCTCGCGCTGCGCACGGAGGGCTTCGCCGCCGGGTGGGACGACCTGCGCAAGCGCGGCGATGCGCAGAGCAACGCGTTCCTGCTCGAGCGCCTCGCCGCCGCGCGGCCGGACGACGCGGTGCTCTCCGAGGAGGCCGTCGACGACAAGGCGCGCCTGACCGCTGACCGGGTGTGGATCGTCGACCCGCTCGACGGCACCCGCGAGTTCGGCATGGAGGGTCGGGACGACTGGGCCGTGCACGTCGCGCTGTGGGAGCGCCCGAACGGACTGACGGCGGCAGCGGTCGCGCAGCCGTCGCTCGGCACGGTCTACCGCAGCGACACCGCGACCCTCGGGCCGGCGCCCGACGGGCGCCTGCGCATCCTCGTGAGCGACAGCCGCCCGCCCGCGTGGGCCGCGCCCGTCGCGGAGCAGCTCGGCGCCGACCTCGTGTCGATGGGTTCCGCCGGCGCGAAGGCCATGGCCGTGCTGCGCGGCGACGCGCACGCCTACGTGCACGACGGCGGGCAGTGGGAGTGGGACTCGGCCGCACCCGTCGGCGTGCTCAACGGCGCCGGCGTGCACACGTCCCGGGCGGACGGCAGCCCGCTCACCTACAACGAGGACCACCCGTACCTGCCCGACCTCGTGCTCTGCCGGCCGGAGCTGGCCGACGCACTGCTGCAGGCGATCAGGCGCGCGCGCTCGGAGAGCTAGGCGCGCCCTGCGGATGCCGGTGCCGTCCCGGGCTCGGTGCCGCCGACGGTGAGCGCGGCGCCGGGGCGAGCGACGGACGGGCGCCGACGATCAGCGCGGAGCTGTCGCAGTCGGGCTGGTTGGTGCACGCCTCCAGGCGCGTGAGCTCGACGTGCAGCTGGCGCTGCAGCGCCGGGCGGAGCCGGCTCCAGATGTTGTCGATCTCGTAGGGGTCCGAGTCGGTGTCGTAGTACTCGCGCTCGCCGTCGAGGTACTCGACGTACAAGCCGTCGTCCGTGCGCATCGCTTCGTAGGACGGCGGGTTCGAGGAGTTCGGGTCCGACTCGATCACATGGTCGGGGTCCGTCGGCGGCAGCGGGTCCAGGTCCGGGCCGTGGTGCTCGACGAGCACCGAGCGGGGCCAGCCCGCGATCTCCGCGCCGGCAGTGGGCGCGAGCAGCGGCGTCAGCGTCCGCCCGTCGATCGCCTGCTGGGGCCGAGTTCCTGCCCAGTCGTCGAACGTCGGTCGCAGGTCGATGTTCTCGGCCAGCCGGTCGACGGTCGTGCCCGCGCGGATGTGCGGACCGACGATCACGAGCGGCACGTTGATGTCGGTGTCGAAGGCCGTGAGCTTCCCGCCGGAGAGTCGGTGCTCGCCGATGTGGTAGCCGTTGTCGGAGCTGAACACGAAGTAGGTGTTGTCCCACTCGCCGTTGCTCTTCAACGTGTCGACCAGCGATCCGATCATGTCGTCGACGCCGTGCACGTCCTGCGCACGCTGCCGGAACGTGCCGGCCATGGAGCGCAGGCGCCCACGGTCGAGCACCGGCATGCCGCGGAGCCAGCTCGGCGGATCGGTCGTCGCCGCGTTGAAGGCCGCGGTCTTGGGCAGCCGCGTGTGCGGGAAGAGGTGCCGGTCGCGCGGTGCGGGGACGAACGGTGCGTGCGGCGCGAACGTGGCGACCTCGAGCAAGAACGGCTTGCTGCGGACCGAGGACTTGCTCACCCAGCTGTTCGCGAGCCGGCCCAGCACGTCGGTCATGTAGTTGTCGCGGCCACCGTCGTTCGGCCCGGCGTACGCGTGGACCTTGCCGTCCTGGTTAAGCCGGTAGTTGAACTCGAGGTAGCCCGAGTTGCCGGCCACGTCCCACTCGTCCCACCCGTGCGCGGGCGGGTCGAGGTCGGCGTCGTAGAGGTTGAGGTACTTGCCCATCATCGCCGTGCGGTAGCCCACCGCGTGCAGGTCGGTGGCGAACGTGGAGTCCTCCTCCCGGCGCTTCTGGAACTCCCGGTAGCCACCGTCGTCACCGGAGTTCGTGAAGATGCCGGTGTCGTGCGGGTAGCGGCCGGTGAAGATCGACGACCGGGACGGGCAGCACAGCGAATCGGTGACGTAGTAGTGCGAGAAGTGCGCGCCGTCGTGCATGAGCGCCCACGTGTGCGGCATGTACTCCGGCGTGAACAGGTTGCTCGACATGTCATCGGTGAGGACGAACACGATGTTCGGTCGCGCGTCGAGCGCGCGCTCCTCGCGGGCGTGGTCGGCACGGGTGCAGGCCCCGAGCAGCGCGATGCCGGTGGTGAGCGTGGCCAGGACGGCCACCAGGCGCACAGGGATCCGCGACGCCCAGCCGTGCACGTGCGAACCCCTTCCCTCGCTCGGCGCCGCGTTCGCGCGCGGCGTGTCCAACGTGTGTGACGCTCCGGGCGCTCCCGAGGTTGCCGATCCGTGATCGATCTCGTGTCGCGCTCTCAGGTCCCCAGGACCTCGGTAGGTCCACTGTCGCATGTCGTTGTGAAAGGACGATGAGCGCCGCTGCTACCGTTCCGCCCGCGGGAGAGGAGCCGGCGGTCGACAGGCAAGGTGAGCGGGGCATCGTGCGCCGCGGCCTCGCGGCGGTCGAAGACCTCGCCGAGCGCCTCGGGTCGCGTGGCTCCTCCGGCAAGCGCAACCCGTGGCTGCTCTGGGCGGCGCTGGTGCTGTTCATCGCGACGCTCGTGTGGTCGCTGCGCGACCTCCCGCACCTGCCGGGCGGCGCCGCCGTGTGGTGGGAGCTCGCCGTCATCGGTCTCATCGGCGTGCCGATCCTCGCCGCGTACAACGCGGCCGAGTTCATCCTGATGGCGCGCATCGTCGACCAGCGCGTGCGCTGGTGGTCGGCGACGCGGATCAGCCTCTACGGCTCGGCGGCCAACCTCCTGCCGCTGCCGGGCGCGGCGCTCGTGCGGCTCGAGGCGCTGCGCCGCTCGGATGTGCAGCTGCGCCGCTCGGTGCAGGCGGCGGCGGTGGTCGCGGCGATCTGGATCGGCGCGTCGACGATGGTCGCGGGGCTCGCGCAGGTGCCGCAGCGGTGGACGGTCGTCGGCCTCGGCGTGGCCGGGGGCATCGTCCCGCTGACGCTCGGCGGCGCGGTCCTCGCGCGCGGCCGCCCGCCGGCCGAGACGCGCGGGCACCTCGTGCGGCTCGTCGGTCTCGAAGCCCTCTACGTCCCGACGGCCGGGGTGCGCCTCTGGTTCGTCGGGAAGGCGCTGCACGAACCGATCTCGCTGCGCGACGCGGTGACCATCGCGGCGGCCGGCACGCTCGCCACCGCGGCCGGGATCTTCCCGGGCGGCCTCGGGCTGCGCGAGCTGCTGTCCGGTGCGCTCGCCGCGCTCACCGGCGTGCCGGCCGTCACCGGTGTCGCCATCAGCGCGGTCGACCGGGTGTCATCACTCGCCGGCCTCGCGGTGTGGACCGGTGTCGTCGCGCTGCTCGACCAGCGCATGACGCCCGAAGCTCCGGCCGACGACGGGCCACCGGGGCTCGACGATCCGGTGCCCGACCACGCCGTCTGACCGGCGGCTGAGGTCGCTGCTCAGGCGCTGGCGTCGCTCCGCCAAGGCAGCGGACGTCCGAGCACGCCGAGCGCGTCGAGCTTCGCGTCAGGCTCGGCGTAGCGCTCCCGCAGCGCTGCCCTCGTCGCCTCCGTCATCGGGGCGGCCCGGTACGTGTTCTCGTAGACGCGGGGGTACTTCGGGAGCGAGTGGGGTCGCGCGCCGATGTGCGCCAGCACCCGGTTGTACGTCGCGTCGGTGTCGTCCGCCAGCTCGTCGCTGGTGAGCACGAGCAGCTGCTCGCGTGGGAAGACCGCGAGCCAGCGCTCGAGCTGCTCCGCGTAGAGGCCACGGCTGAAGTAGGAGTGGTCCCACCACTCGTGGCTGAAGTACGCGGGGTCGGCGATCATGCGCTCCTCCACGCCGGCGAGGCGCTGAGGTTCGGCCGCGAGCGCGTCGTCGAACGACAGGTCCTCGCGGCCGAGCCCGACCGCGTGCTGGTAGTGCGAGAACGCCCGGGCGACCGGGTCGCGCAGCAGGACGATCAGCCGCACGTCGGGGATGAGCTCGTGCACGCGCTGCGGCACGACCGGGTGGAAGACGTAGCCAGGGCTCGCCTCTCCGACGAGGGTCCCCGCCCGCACCCGGAGGGGGAAGTGCGCGCGGTAGGCGCGCTCACCGGTCGCGCCGTAGCGGTCGAAGTGGCTCGTCTCCTTCCACGGCGGCCCGGTGATCTCCGGGTGCTCGCGGAGGTACGCCCACAGCGCGGTGGTGCCGGCCTTCATCGCGCCGATGACGATGAAGTCGGGCAGAGGTCGCCGGCCCGCCGAGAGCTTGCGGATGCCGAGCAGCGCCTTGCGGCCGGTGCTGCGCACGCCCGACGGGAGCATCGGGACGAGCTCCGACATCTGGCGGGCCACGACGTGACCGTAGCGAGCCGCCTCTCATCTGACCCACATCCGACGCCGGTCTGTGGGCCGATCCACAGGCGGCGCTAGGTGAGGACTGTGGCGTCTCCGGGCGCAGGAGCGGTGGCCAGCCAGTCGCCGAGCTCGGCGAGCAGCGCGGACGCGCCACCCAGCAGGAGCTCGATCTGCTTGACCCAGAGGAAGTAGCGGTGCACCGGGTAGGTGATGTCCGCACCGATGCCCCCGTGCAGGTGCTGCGTGACGTGCACGCAGCGCTGCCCGCCGTCGGCCGCCCACCACGCAGCGGCGAGCGCCTCGCCCGTAGCGTCGTGCCCTTCGTCGAGGGCCCACGAGGCTTGCAGCGCGGCCGTCTGGATGACGGTGGTGTCCACATAGGAGTCGGCGGCCTTCAACGCGACGCCCTGGAACGTCGACAGCGGCTTGCCGAACTGCTCACGGCTCGACGTGTGGTCGGCCGCCTGTCGCAGGGCGGCGTCGGTCGCGCCGCCGGCGATGGAGGCGAGGGCGACGCGCAGGCGCGTCGCGACGTCGCGCGCCGCGGCGGCGTCGCCGATGCGGGTCACCGGGGCGCCGTCGACGTGCAGGTGGGCGGTCATCTCGCGGCTCGTCGACGCGGCGGGCTCCACGCGCGCGCCGCTCGCCGTCGGGTCGAGCGCGTACAGCCCGTCACGGGCCGGCAGCAGCACCAGCCCGGCGAGGTGCGCCCACGGGACGGCGGGCACCGTGCCCCGCGCGGTGCCACCGTCGATGACGAGCCCGGCGACGGTCACCGGCGGAGCGACCGTCAGCACGGCGTCGCCCGCGATGGCCGGTCCGACCCAGGCATCCCGGAGCTCGGGGCTCGCGTGCGTCGCGAGCGCCGCGGCGGCAACCGCGGTCCACGCGAGCGGCACGAGCACCACGCGCCGGCCGAGCTCGGTCAGTGCGACGTGCAGCCCGCACTGCCCGAGCCCCAGGCCGCCGTGCTCCTCGGCGACGGCGACACCGATGACGCCAGCGTCCGCGAGCACCTTCCACGCGGCGCGGTCGAACCGCTCGTCGGTCGATTCGGCGCTCTGCAGGCGTTCGACGGTGCCCGGTGCCTCGAGCAGGTCGGCGACGAGGCCACGCAGGTCGGTGAGCTCCTCGGGCAGCGTGAGGTCGAGACCGGTCATCAACGGGCCCTCCGCGCCATCTTCAGGCCGGCCGCCGCGACGATCTCGCGCTGCACCTCGTTCACACCGCCGCCGAACGTGTTGATCTGCGCCGACCGCGCGAGCCGTTCGACCCGGCCGTGCAGCAACGCGCCCGGCGAGCCGGGCCGCAGCCAGGCGCCGGCGCCGAGCACGCCGTTGAGGAGGCGGTAGACCTCGACGTGCGCCTCGGTCCCGTAGAACTTCGTCGCCGAGCTGTCCGCGGGGTCGAGCCGGTCCCGGCCGAGCGAGTCGGCCATGCGCCAGTTGAGCAGCTTCATCCCCTCGAGGCGGGCGTACGCGCGGGCCAGGTCAGCGCGCACCCACGGGCGGTCGATGACGAGCCCGCCCTCCGCGGCGGTCGTCGCCTTGGCCCAGGTGAGCACCTCGAACCACATGCGCCAGGTGGCGCCGCCGAGTGCGGCCAGGCCGACCCGCTCGTGGTTGAGCTGCGTCGTGATCATCGACCAGCCGGCGCCCCGCTCGCCGACGAGGTTGTCCACCGGGACCCGCACGTCGTCGTAGTACGTGGCCGTGGTCATGATGTCGCCGACCGTGACGATCGGCGTCCACCGGAACCCGGGGGAGTCGGTCGGGCACAGCAGGATCGAGATGCCCTTGTGCTTCGGCAGGTCCGGGTCGGTGCGCGTCGCGAGCCAGATGAAGTCCGCCTGGTTCGCCCCGGAGGTGAAGACCTTGTTGCCGTTGACGACCCAGTGGTCGCCGTCGAGCACCGCCGACGTGCGCAGCGACGCGAGGTCGGTGCCGGACTCCGGTTCGGTGTAGCCGACGGCGAAGTTCACCTCGCCCGCGAGGATCTGCGGCAGGAAGCGCTGCTTCTGCTCCTCGGAGCCGAAGCGCATGAGGGCGGGGCCGATCGTGTTGACGGTGACGAACGGGAACGGCACGCCGGCGCGCTGCACCTCGTCGAAGAACACGTACTGGTCGATGGCCGGGCGTCCCTGACCGCCGTACTCCTTCGGCCAGCCGACGCCGAGCCAGCCGTCCTTGCCGAGGCGGCGGAACGCCTCCCGGGACTTCGGGTCGCCGTCACCCGGCGCGTTCAGGTCGTCGGTCGTCTCGGCGGCGAGGGCCTCGAGGTACGGGCG
>DASZYF010000074.1:0-65162 GCA_035545535.1 Mycobacteriales bacterium
CATCGCGGTCGTCGGTCTGCTCCTCGTCACGGGCGCCGGCATCGCCGGGCTCGTCCGCGCGGGCGCCCGGCCGGCCGGCCGACTGTCCGGGGGCGCCGTCCTCCGGCTCCTGCGGGTGCGCCGATGACGATCGCGACACGGGTACCGACACCGGCACCGGAGACCGGACCCACGACGACGGTGACGGCCCCGGCGACGGCACCGGCGATCACGCCGGCCGCCGCCCCGTCCCGCGCGCCGGTGCGGCTGCGCTGGAGCCCGGGCATCGCGGGCGCGCTCGCCGCGGGCCTGCTGCTGCTCGGCTTCGTCGGTTACCTCGGCGTCGGGTCCGGCCTGCGGCACGAACGCGACCAGCACACCCTGTACGCGTCGTTCCGCGGCGCACTGCGGCACGCGACCCTGCCCCTGCAGGAGCCGATCGCGCCCGGGTCGCCCGTGGCGCTCCTGCAGATCCCGCGTCTGTCCCTCACCGAGGTCGTCGTCGAAGGCACCGCCGCCGACCAGCTCGCGGTCGGGCCGGGTCATCGGCGCGACACCCCACTGCCCGGTCAGCCCGGCGTCGCGGTGCTTGCCGGCCACCGGCTGGCGTACGGCGGCCCTTTCCGCCACCTCGCGGCGCTGGCCGCCGGCGACCCGATCACGGTGACGACGGGGCAGGGAACGTTCCGGTTCGTCGTCGACGCGGTGCAGCGCCGCGGGCAGGCCCGGCAGGTGCTGGCCCCGAGCACCGCGCGGTTGCTGCTCGTCACCGGCGGCACCGAGGTCGCGGCGACGCTCGTGCGCTACCCGGTCGCCCCCCTCGGCACCCCACCGGCCATCGCGAGCGCGGAGGTCCCCGGCCACCACGACGCCGGTGCACTCGTCGCGCTGCTGCTGTGGAGCCAGCTCCTGCTGGCCGTGGGCATCGCCGCGGCATGCGCGTGGGTGCGCGTGCCGCACAGCGTGATCTGGCTCCTCGCCACCCCGGTGGCGCTGCTCGCCCTCCTCCACATATACGCCGCGGTCACCGCGGCCCTGCTCCCGAACACGTTGTGAGCGCCCCGATGAGCATCCCGATCACCGAACCGACGACCGAACCGACGACCGAGCACGTGACCGGATCGGCTGCGCACGGCGCGCCGCTGCCCGACGTGCAGCTGCACCCGGCGCACCGCACCCCGTCGCTCGACGCCACCCGCCTCACGGCCGAGTCGGTGCACGCGTGGTTCGGCTCGACGAAGGTGCTCGACGACGTCTCGCTCGACATGCCGCCCGGCGTCGTCACCGCCCTCATCGGGCCGTCCGGCTGCGGCAAGTCCACGTTCCTGCGCCTGCTCAACCGCATGCACGAGCTCGTCCCCGGCGCGTCGCTCGCCGGCCGGGTCCTGCTCGACGGCGTCGACGTCTACGACCCCGGCACGGCGCCCACCGAGACCCGCGCGCGCATCGGCATGGTGTTCCAGAAGCCGAACCCGTTCCCCGCGATGTCCATCTACGACAACGTGGCCAGCGGTCTGCGCCTGACCCGCCGCAAGACCCGTGACCTCGACGACGTCGTCGAGCGCAGCCTGCGGCGGGCGGGCCTGTGGTCGGAGGTCGAGGCGCGGCTGTCGTCCGCGGCCGGCGCGCTGTCCGGCGGTCAGCAGCAGCGGCTCTGCATCGCGCGCGCGCTCGCGGTCGAACCGTCGGTGCTGCTCATGGACGAGCCGTGCTCGGCGCTGGACCCGACGTCGACACGTCGCGTCGAGGAGACGATCGAGGCCATCGCCCACGACGTCACGATCGTCATCGTCACGCACAACATGCAGCAGGCCGCGCGGGTCTCGGACCAGTGCGCGTTCTTCCTCGCCGGGGACGGGCGACCCGGCCACATCGTCGAGAGCGGTCCCACCGACCAGCTGTTCGGCGCGCCCCGGGACCCGCGCACGGCCGACTACGTGCACGGACGGTTCGGATGAGCGCGCTCACCGTCGCGGTCCCGGCGGAGCCGCCGCGCCGCGACATCACGGCGGTGCTGCCGCGAGCGGACCGGCGGCTCGCGCTCGGCCTGCGCGGTGCCGCACTGACGTCGGTCTCCGTGCTCGGCCTCATCGGACTGTTCCTGCTCATCAAGGCGTGGCCCGCGCTGCACCGCGCCGGCTGGGGCTTCCTCACCGAGCGCCGCTGGCTGCCCGACGTCGGCCGCTTCGGCATCGCCTCGGTGCTCGAGGGCACGATCGTCATCGCATCGATCGCGCTCGTCGTCGCGCTGCCCGTCGCGGTGGCCGTCGCGCTGTTCATCAGCGAGGCCGCCCCGCCACGCCTGCGGTCGGCTCTCATCTCGGTCGTCGACCTCATGGCCGCGGTGCCGAGCATCGTGTACGGCCTCTGGGGCTTCTTCTTCCTGCAACCGCGCCTCATCACCGTCAGCCGCTGGATCGCCGTGCACGTCGGCGGGGCGGTGCCGTTCCTGTCGGTGCACGACCCGTCGACCGCGTCGTCCTTCACGAGCTCCGCGTTCATCGTCGGCGTGACGTTGTCTCTCATGGTCCTGCCCATCGCGACGTCGGTCATGCGACAGGTCTTCGCGCAGACGCCGCAGGCCGAGCGCGAGGCGGCCTACGCGCTGGGCTGCACGCGCTGGGCGATGATCCGCGGCGTCGTGCTGCCGTTCGGGCGCAGCGGCATCGTCGGCGGCGCGATGCTCGGCCTCGGCCGGGCGCTCGGCGAGAGCATCTCGGTCTTCATCATCGTGTCGCCGGTCTTCACCTACACGACCCATCCGCTGCAGAGCGGCTCGAACACCATCGCGGCGCTCATCGTGGAGCGCGCGAGCGAGTCCTCGACGTTCGGCGTGGCCGCGCTGCTCGCGGCCGGGCTCGTGCTGTTCGCGTTCACGCTCGTGGTCAACACGGTCGCCGGGATCATCGTGGCGCGGTCGCGCTCCGGCGCCGCGACGGAGATCTGATGACGGCCGTCACGGTCGCTGCGCCGGTCGCACCCCGCAGGGTGCGGACCCGCCCGCCGCTCACCCAGCTCGCCGCCCCGGCGCTCGCGTCCGCCGTCGCCGCGATCGCCGCGGTCGACGTGCTGTTCCGGTGGTTCCTGCCACTCACCGGCTCGCTCGGCTTCTGGCTCAGCGCCTACGCGGCCTTCCTGCTGGTCTACGCCGGCGTCGTCGCACTGACGACCGGCTCGCGTGAGGCGATGAAGGACCGCGTCGCGACCGTGGTGCTCGCGAGCGCCGGTCTGCTGATGCTGACGGTGGTGGTGCTCGTCGTGGGCTTCACCGCCGTGCGCGGCTGGGGTGCGCTGCGGCACGCCGGCTTCTTCGTGCACACGACCGCGGAGACCGGGCCTCAGGACCCGCTGAAGAGCGGTGGCATCTACGCCGCGGCCGTCGGGACGCTCGAGCAGGTCCTCATCGCCACCCTCGTCAGCGTCCCGCTCGCCCTCGGCACCGCGCTGTACCTGTCCGAGACCGACGGCCGCGCGCGGAAGGCGGTGCGCATCGTCGTCGAGACCATGACCGCGATCCCGTCGATCCTCGCCGGCCTTTTCATCTTCGCGATCGTCATCCTCACCTTCGGGTTCCAGCGCAGCGGCCTCGGCGCCGCGCTCGCCCTGTCGGTCGAGATGCTGCCCGTCGTCGCCCGCGCTTCCGACGTCGTCCTGCGGCTGGTCCCGTCGGGTCTGCGCGAGGCGTCCTACGCGCTCGGCGCGTCGCGGTGGGAGACCGTGAAGCGGGTCGTGCTCCCCACCGCGCGCGCCGGGCTCGTCACCGCGGTGCTGCTGGGCATTGCTCGCGTCGTCGGCGAGACCGCGCCGGTGCTGCTCGTCGCGGGCTTCACCAGCGAGCTCAACTACAACCCGACGTCCGGCCCGCAGCTCTCGCTGCCGCTGTTCGTCTTCACCTACGTCAAGTTCCCGATCGACAACGCCATCACCCGGGCCTTCGGCGCGGCCTTCACGCTCGTCGTCATCGTGCTCGTGCTGTTCGTGATCGCCCGCGTGCTCGGCAACCGCCAGCCGGGACAGCGTTGGCTGCGGAGGGTCCGGTGAGAGCGCTCCGCCTGATCGTGGCGACCGGGCTCGCGCTTCTCGCCGGCGCCGTCGCCGCCCCGGCCGCGCGGGCCGACAGCGGTTACGCCGCGATCAGCGGCGCCGGCTCCACGTGGAGCCAGGTCGCGATCGATGCCTGGCGCGCCGACGTGCGCGCCAACGGGCTGGTCGTCAACTACGCCGGCACCGGCTCGACCGACGGCCGGCAGCAGTACATCCAGCACACCGTCGACTTCGCCGCGTCGGAGATCCCGTTCGAGAACCCGCCCGAGCCCGGCCAGCCGGCCGAGGTGCCCGACCGGCCCTACGCCTACCTGCCGATCGTCGCGGGCGGCACGTCGTTCATGTACCACCTGACGGTCGCCGGGCAGATGGTGCGCAACCTGCGGCTCGACGGCGCGACGCTGTCGAAGATCTTCACCGGCGCGATCACGCGGTGGTCCGACCCGGCGATCGCAGCGAACAACCCCGGCGTGACGCTGCCCGACGAGGCGATCGTGCCGGTCATCCGCTCCGACGGCTCGGGCGCGTCCGCGCAGTTCTCGCGCTACATGTCGCGACAGTTCCCGGCCATCTGGTGCCCGTTCGAGCAGGAGAACCTCGGCGTCCCGCAGGGCCAGTGCGGGCTCACGTCCTTCTACCCGACGTTCGGCAACGCCAAGGCGCAGTCGGGCTCCAACGGCGTCGCCAACTACGTCTCCGCGTCGTACGGCGAAGGGGCGATCGGCTACGTCGAGTACGCGTATGCGAAGCGGGTCAACTACCCGGTCGTCAGCCTGCTCAACGCGGCGGGCTACTACGCCCAGCCGTCTGCGAGCAACGTCGCGGTGGCACTGACCAAGGCGGTCATCAACCCGAGCGACCTCACCCAGAACCTCGACGGCGTCTACACGAACCCTGACCCGCGCACCTACCCGATGTCCAGCTACTCCTACTTCATCGTGCCGACGTCGACGGCGAGCCCGTTCACGACGGACAAGGGCCGCTCGCTGTCGACCTTCGTCAACTACTTCCTCTGCGCCGGGCAGAAGAAGGCCGCGGTCCTCGGCTACTCGCCGCTGCCCGCGAACCTCGTGCAGGCGGGGTTCGACCAGGTCGCGCGGATCCCGGGGGCCGTCGCGTCGCCGTCGTTCTCGTCGTGCGACAACCCCGCGCTGCAGATCCTGCAGACCGCGCCGCAGCCCGACCCGTGCGCGAAGCAGGGCGCCCCCGCCGGATGCGGGACGTCCGCGTCCGCCTCGACCGGCGCGACCGGCGCCGCCCAGGGGCCGTCGTCGCACACCAGCGGCGGCCGCGCGAGCGGATCGTCGGCCGGCGCGGGCCCGGTCGCCGGTGGGGCGACCGGAGCGACCGGCGCACTGCCGCCCGGTGGAGGGACGGCGGCGCCGACCCTGCCCGTCGGCGGAAGCGCGCGGCCGGCCGTCGGAGGCGGCGGCGCGTCGCTTCCCCTCACCGGCACCGGCACCGACCCGACCAGCACCACCGGCGACGCCGTCGACGCCGCGGACGCCGCGCCGCCGACCGTCCCGTCCGCCCGGCCCGCGTCCGGCCAGGCCGTCGCGCTGTCGGTGCTCGCCGCCGTCGCGCTGCTGCTCGCCGTGGGCGGGCCGCCGTTCCTGGTCCGGCACCTGCGCAACCGGCAGGGGGAACCCCGGTGACCGTCCTTCCCCGGGAGCGATGTCGCGGACCGCGACCCGCACGCCGCCCCGGCACCGCACCGACCACCCTCCCGCCCATCCCAGACAGGAGCTCGACCTCCCGATGAACCTCTCCGCTCTCACCTCCAAGCGCCGGGTCGCGGCGGCCGCCGCCGTCGCCGTCACCGCGGTCGCGGTCCCCGTGGCGCTGGTCGCCTCGGGGTCACGGGCCGGCGCGGCCGAGGCCGGCCCCTTCACCGCCGGAGACCTCGTCGTCTACCGCGTCGGTGACGGGAGCGCCCCGCTCACCTCCGCCGCCACCGCGGTGTTCCTCGACGAGTACACGACCGGCGGCACCAAGGTGCAGTCGGTCCCGCTGCCGACCACGACCGACGGTGCGCAGCACCGGCTCACGGCCTCCGGCACCTCGTCGTCCGAAGGGGCGTTGACCGTCTCGCCCGACGGCAGCTACCTCACCGCCACCGGCTACGACGCGGCGCCCGGCACCACCGGCCCGGCCGGCGCCAGCATCACGACGACAGCCGGCAGCAGCGTGGGCCGGGTCGTCGCCCGCGTCGACGGCAACGCGTCGATCGACGTGACGACCGCTCTGACCGACGCGAACGCGCCGGCGATCGTGCGCACGGCCGTCGCGGCGTCGAGGTCGCAGTACTTCGTCGCCGGCAGTGGCGGCCCCGTCACCTCGGTGGCCGACGGAGCGAGCACCGGAACCGCCGTCGACAGCAGCGGCACCGGCCCGTTCGCCTCCGAAGGTCCGAACGTGTACTCCCTCGGCATCGCGGGCGGTCAGCTCTACGCCAGCGGCGCCAACGGCGTGCTCGTGTCGAGCGTCGGTTCCGGGCTGCCGAGCGGGGCAGCGACCGCGACCGCGCTCGCGGGGCTGCCGAGCTACGCGCTCGCGAGCGGCTTCGTGCTCCGCGACCTGTCCGGCGCGGTCGCCGGGCTCGACACGCTCTACTTCGTCGACCAGTCCGACCGTGCGGGCGCGGTCGAGAAGTACTCCTACGACGGATCCACCTGGACCAAGAAGGGCTCGGTCGCCGTCGACGGGGCGAGCGGTCTCACGTCCAGCGTCTCCGGGAGCACCGTGCACCTGTTCGTCTCGAGCCCGTCGACGATCTCGACGTTCGACGACGTGAACGCCGCCACGAGCACGTTGTCCGGCCTGGCCACCGGCATCGCGACCGCCCCCGCGAACACGGCGTTCCGGGGCATCGCGTTCGCGCCGGCCGCACCGAACGGTCCGAGCGCGGTGCTGACGAGCCCGGTCACCGGCAGTCACGTCACCGGTAGCGCGGGCACCCTCTCCGCCGCTGCGCAGGTCGTCGCTCCGGCCGGCGTCTCGTCGGTGACGTTCGCGGTCGACGGCGGCGCTCCGGTGTCGGGCACCGATGCCGGCGCCGGGCACTGGACCGCGTCCGTCCCGCTGGCCGGCCTGGCCGCGCCGCAGACGCACGACCTCGTCGTCACCGTCACCGACGCGGCCAGCCACGTCGGCACCGACGACCGCACGTTCGTGCTCGACAGCCCGGCGAGCCAGCCCTCGCCGTCGCCCTCGGTCAGACCGTCCACGAGCGGGTCCCCGTCGCCGAGCACGTCACCGTCACCCTCGCCGAGCATCCCGGCGGGTGTCCTCCGGCCGGGCGTCATCTCGCTGGTCACCGCGGTGAAGCACCCCGGGTTCACCACGGTCTCCTACCGGGGGGCGCCGAAGAGCAAGGGCCTGCGCGCCAAGAACGGCAAGGGGACCCTGACGGTGCGCTTCTACGGCACCGGGCTCGACATCCACCTCGGCGTCGCCAAGGCGTCGGGCAAGGTGCAGGTCTTCATCGACGGCCGGAAGGTCGCGACCATCGACCTGAACGGTGCCGGCACCAAGGACCTGATGAAGAAGATCCGTGGTCTCAAGGCGGGCGTGCACACGCTGAAGCTCGTCGGAGCGCATCAGAAGAGCGCGAAGAGCAAGGGCTACGCGATCACCCTCGGCTGGCTCCGGGTCGTGCTCTGATCCGGCCGGATCACCGACGGGGGACCTGACCATGCTGCGCCTGCCGGCCCGGGCGACCTACGCGATGCTCGCACTCGTGCGGCTCGCGCAGGCGCCCGGGCAGCGGGCCACGGTCGCGGCGCTGGCCAGCGCGCACGACCTGCCCGCGCCGTTCCTGCTCACGATCATGGGGCAGCTGCGGGCGGCCGGCATCGTCGCGAGCGAGCGCGGCCGGCACGGTGGCTACGTGCTCGCCCGCGACCCGGACAGCATCACGCTCATCGAGATCCTCGACCTGCTCGAGACCGCGGCCGATCGACCGGTCCCCGGGGCCGATCGGCGCCCGGCGCAACGCGCGCTCATCTCGGCGGTGGACGCTTCGGTGCGCACGTCGTTGCAGCAGATCACCGTCGCCTCGCTCGTCGCGAGCGGCGAGGTGCTCGAAGCGGGGTGAGCACTAGCCCAGGCCGACGAGGGCGGCGGTCTGCCTCGCGGTGTGCGCGAACAGCGCTCCGGGATCGAGCACGGTGTTGCGCCAGTGCCCGAAGACCTCGAGGCTCACCGCGCCGACCAGCTGCTCCCAGGCGAGCAGCGTGGCCGCGGCGACGGCGGGCGGCAGACCGGGGAGCAGCCCGTCCGCCACCGGCTTCGTCGCCGCGTTCACCACGCGGCCCGTGCGCGCCATCAGCTCGGGGAGTGCGAGCCGACCGGCGTCGTGCGCATCGCGCACCGGTGCGGTCAGCGCGGTCGCGATCCGCGCGTAGAAGAGGACGGTCTCCTCGGGTGCCTGGTAGCCCGGCACGGGGGAGCCGAACAGCAGCGACCACTCGTGCGGCCGCGACAGCGCCCACGCGCGGATCCCGTCGCACACCGCCACCCAGCGGACGGTCCCGCTCTTGGCCGGTCCGGGGTCGGCGGCCTCGCTCGCCTGCGCGAGCGAGGCGTAGCCGTCGAGGATCAAGGCCGACAGCAGCGCGTCACGGCCGGGGTAGTAGCGGTAGAGCGCCGACGGCACCAGGTGCAGGTCGCGGGCCACCGCGCGCAGCGAGAGCGCGGCGGCGCCGTCGCGGGCGAGGTGCTCACGGGCGACGTCGAGGATCTCCGCGGTGAGGGCGGCCCGGACCCGGCTGCGCGCCCCTCCACCGCTCGTCACGTCGGCAGCGTACCAAATTAGAGAACACTGTTCGTTGACGCGAACAGTGTTCTCTGTTTGACTGGACTCACCCCGCAGAACAGGAGCCCGTCATGACCACCACGACCACCCGCTACGTCGAGCCGACCGCCTTCGAGGCCAAGGTCTTCGCCCGCGTCCTCAACGGCCTCATGCACCTCGGCGTCAGCGCCAAGGGCTCGCGCATCCTCGAGCACCGGGGCCGCACCTCCGGCGCCACGTTCCGCACGCCGGTCAACCTGCTGCACCACGACGGCTGCGACTACCTGGTCGCGCCGCGGGGTGAGACGCAGTGGGTCCGCAACGTCCGCGCCGCCGACGGCGAGCTCACGCTGGTGCTCGGCCGCCGGCGCCGCACCTACCGGGCCGTCGAGGTGCCGGTGGCGGAGCGCACGCCGATGATCCGGGCCTACCTCGAGCAGTGGGCGTGGGAGGTCGGCAAGTTCTTCGAGGGCATCGACGCCTCCTCCAGCGACGAAGAGATCGCGGCCGTCGCCGCGGGCTTCCCGGTCTTCCGCCTGGCCTGACCCCCGGCACGCCCGACGCGCACCCGGCAGGATCGTCGGGTGCGCGTCGTGCTGCTCGTCGTCGACGGCTTGCCGCACCGGCACGTCACCGCCGCGCGGATGCCGCAGCTGCACGCGCTCGGCTCGGCCGACGGTCACGCCCTCGCCGCCGGCACCGGCGTGCTCACCAGCGCGACCTACCCGAACCACGCCACCTTCGTCACCGGGGTCGGCCCCGAGCGGCACGGGCTGACCGGGAACTGGGTCGACCGCGACGGCCGGTTGCAGGCCGCGCAGGACGTCGGCCCGGCGGTGCCGACGCTGTTCGACGCCGCCGCGGCCGCGGGGGTCGCCGCGGTCGCGGTCTTCGGCGATCAGAACCTCGTCGGCGTGACCGGCGCCCACGCGGCGGCCGCGCACTGGCCACCGGACGGGGTGCTCCCGGCGGGCGTCACCGCAGGCATCGACGGCTACGCGGCCGACACCGCCACGCTGCCGGTGCTCCTCGACGCGCTCGCGCACGACGCATCCCTGGTCGTCGCCCAGCTGAACGACAGCGACTCCGCGGGCCACGCGTACGGACCGGACGACGATGCTGCGGCCCAGGTCTACGCACGATCCGATGCGGCCGTCGCGGCGGTCGTCGATGCGCTGCGGCCGCGTTGGGGCGACACCGTGCTGCTCGTCGTCAGCGACCACGACCAGGTGCCCGCGGCGGACGGTGATGCCGTCGACCTCTGGTCCCCGATGCATGCGAGTGGCCTGACGCTGACGATCGTCCCCGAGGGTGACGCCGCCGTGATCACCGGCACCGACCCGACGGACGGCGCCTGGCTCGACGACGTCGACGGTGTCGTGGGCCACCGCGCGTGGTGCGGTGGCCGGCTCGCGTGGGCCGCGCCCGGACATTGCTTCGGCTACGGCCCGGTGGCGCTGCGCGGCGTGCACGGCGGGCCGGCGACCATGACGCAGGTCGCCGTCCTGGCCGGCGGTCATCCGGCAGCGCGCACGATCAGCGCGGCAGTGCGGCAACGCACACCGCAGGGCGTGGACTGGGCCCCGACCATCGCCGCCCTGCTCGACCTCGACCTGCCCACCGCCACCGGCCAGGCCCTCGCATGACCCCGCTCTCCCGTGATCCGTGCGAGATGCGCCCGGTCTCCGGGCCGACGTCGCACGGATCACCGAGGCTGGGCGCATGAGCGCGGTGGTGGCGGAGGAGGTGCGTGCGGTGCTCACGTCGCTGCGCGGGGTCTTCGACGACACCGAGCCCGTCGACGAGCTCGACCACGCGCTGCAGACCGCGGCGCTGGCGCTCGCCGCGGAGGCCGACCGTGATCTCGTGCTCGCCGCGTTGCTGCACGACTGCGGCCGCGCGCCGGCGGTCGCGTCGGCGCACGCCGGCGTGCCGCACGAGCAGTCGGCCCGTGCGTGGATCGGCGAGCGCTTCGGTGAGCGGGCCGGGTGGCTCGCCGGGGCGCACGTCGCCGCCAAGCAGCACCTCGTCGCCACCGACCCGGGCTACGCGGGTGCGCTCTCCGAGGCGAGCGTGGCCAGCCTTGCTGTCCAGGAGGACCGTTCGGCCGACCTCTCGGGCTTCGTCACACATCCGTGGTGGGATGACGCGCTGCGGCTGCGCCGGTGGGACGACGCGGCCAAGGTGCCCGGCGCGACGACGCCGAGCGTCGACGACGTGCTGCGAGCGACAGGGGTCACGGGTGGCTAGTCCCGAGGAGGGCGAGCTCGGTGGTGACCGCAGCACGCTGACCACGGGCCGGGTCGTCTTCCTCGTCATCGCGGCGGCGGCACCGATGGCCGCGATGGTCGGCAACCTGCCCCTCGCGCTGCGCTACGGGAACGGCAAGGGCCTGCCCGCGGCGTTCCTCATCGCCGCGGTGATCCTGCTCTGCTTCTCGGTCGGCTACGCCGCGATGAGCCGTCGCGTCGTCAACACGGGTGCGTTCTACACCTACGTCGCCCGCGGTCTCGGCAAGCCGCCGGCGGTCGGCGCCGCCTACATCGCGGTGCTCTCCTACACGGCGCTGACCATCGGCCTCGCCGGCTCGTTCGGCTACTTCGTCACGCTCGTCATCGGCAACGGCACCGCGAAGGGGCCGTGGGAGGTGCCGGCGGCGATCGCCATCGGCATCGTCGCCTGGCTCGGCTACCGGTCGGTCGACTTCTCGGCCAAGGTGCTCGGCGTCCTCATGATCCTCGAGTTCGCGATCCTCATCGTGTTCGACCTCGGGGTGCTCGCGCACAAGGGGGCGTCCGCGCTGCCGGCGTCGTCGTTCGCGCCGCACAACGTGTTCCACGGCTCGCTCGGCGTCTCGCTGATGATCGCGTTCACCAGCTTCGTCGGCTTCGAGTCGGCCGCGCTGTACGGCGAGGAGACCAAGGACCCGGCGCGCAGCGTGCCGCGTGCGACCTACATCGCGGTCGCCTCCATCGGCGTCTTCTACCTGCTCACGTCGTGGTTCACCGTCGGCTCCGGCGGCGTCGCGCACTCCTACGAGCTGGCCAACAAGGACCTCGGCAACCTGCTGTTCGACCAGACCGAGACCTACGTCGACAAGGCCGTCAGCGACCTCATGGCGGTGCTGCTCTGCACGAGCGTTCTCGCCTCGATGCTCGCGGTGCACAACGCGTCGAGCCGCTACCTGTTCGCGCTCGGCCGCGAGCGGATCCTGCCGGCGACGCTCGGGCGCTACCACCCGAACCACCTCTCGCCCCACGTCGGCAGCGCCACGATCAGCGTCATCACCACCGCGGTCATCGCGGCGTTCGCCCTCGGCGGGCTCGACCCCTACCTGACGCTCGCCACGAGCATGGTCGGCCTGTCCTCGCTCGGGGTGATCCTGCTGCAGGCGCTCGCGGCCGCGTCGGTCGTCGCGTTCTTCGTGAAGCGGCGCGAGGGCGACGTGTGGCGCACCGTCGTCGCCCCGACGATCGGGGCCATCGGGCTCGTCGCCGCGCTGGTGCTCGCGCTGCTGCACTACACGACGCTCACCAACACCACGAACGTCGCGATCCACCTGGTGCCGCTGCTGCTCGTCGTCGCCGCGGTCGGTGGCGTCGTCGCCGGGCGGTGGTTGGAGCGGCACCGCCCCGCGATCTACGCGGGCATCGCCCGCTCGCGCATGCGCGCCCGCCCGCGCACCGTCCCCAAGGTCACGAGATACGACGGTCGCTACTGCCTCGTCGGCGCCGGGCCGGCGGGGCTCATCACCGCACGCGCTCTGCTCGCGGAGGGCGTGCCGTTCGACTGGTACGAGCGCAACCCTGACGTCGGCGGCATCTGGGACATCGAGCACGAAGGCTCGCCGATGTATGCGTCGGCGCACTTCATCTCCTCGCGCTTCGTGTCCGGCTTCGCGGGTTACCCGATGCCGGCCGACTACCCCGACTACCCGACGTGGGAGCAGGTGCGCGACTACACGCGTGCGTTCGCCCGTGACCATGGGCTGTACGACCACGTCACGCTCAACACGTCGGTGCGCTCCGCGGTGCCGGTGGGCGACGGCTCGTGGGACGTGCGCGTCGGCCGCGTCGGCGGAGCAGCGCGCAAGGCGACGCGCTACGCCGGGGTGATCGCCGCGCCCGGGGTCACGTGGCACGCCCGCCGGCCGGAGTGGCCCGGCATCAAGCAGTTCCGCGGTGAGATCCGGCACAGCAACACCTACGTCGCGCCGGAGGAGCTGAAGGGCAAGCGCGTGCTCGTCGTCGGCGCGGGCAACTCGGGCGTCGACATCGCGTGCGACGCGGCGCGTTCCGCCGACGCGGCGTTCCTGTCGGTGCGCCGCGGCTACCGCTTCATCCCGAAGCACATCGCCGGGGTGCCGACCGACGCGCTCATCACGGGCACGCTCATGCCGCCGCGCGGCGTCGCGATCCCGGCCGATCCGGGCCGGCTCGTCGACATGCTCGTCGGCGACCTCACGCGGTTCGGCCTGCCGAAGCCGGACCACGCGCTGCTCGAGACGCACCCGATCATGAACACGCAGGTGCTGCACCACTTCGCGCACGGCGACCTGCGCGCGAAGCCCGACGTCGCCGAGCTCACCCGGGACGGCGTCGTCTTCACCGATGGCAGCACGGAGAAGATCGACCTGATCCTCACCGCCACGGGTTACGACTACCGGCTGCCGTTCCTCTCCGAGGATCTGCTCACCTGGAGGCAGGGGCGGCCCGACCTCTACCTCAACATCTTCAGCCGCGAGCACGACGGCCTGTCGGTCATCGGCTTCATCGAGTTCGCCTCGGCCGCGTACTCGCGCTTCGACGAGATGGCCCAGCTCGCCGTGCTCGACATCGTCGCGCACGCCTCCGGCGGCGAGCTGCTGCGCACGTGGCGGGAGCTCAAGCAGCACGACCGGCCCGACCTGCGCGGTGGGCACCAGTACGTCGACTCCCCGCGGCACGCCGCCTACGTCGACGCCGAGACCTACGACGCCTACGTCACCGACCTGCGCGACCGCCTCGGCTGGGGCGACCTGCCGCTCGACGCCTACGCCGCCCTGCGCGTCCGCCCCTGATGTCGACAGCGGCCTTGTGCCCGTTCTGCTGGCCGATCAGCCGCCACAAGTCCGACCTCGGCCGGTGGGCGCCGCGGCCGGCCGCCATTTCCCTTTTGTTCAGCGTCCGCGAGTAGCGTCCCGGCCGCGCGCCGGGTGGGCGGCACCCGGCACCGTTGCGGTGGGGGACCCATGCGCAGGACCTCGGTGCTCGTCACGCTCGCGGCGCTCGTCGGAGCCCTGCTGCCGGTGGTAGCGACCACGACCGCACGCGCGGTCACGGAGGTCGCGTACGACGCCGCCTTCGAAGCGACCGACCCTGGCCTCAGCGTCGGCGCCCAGGTGACGAACCAGTACTCCTTCGTCACGTTCGGCGCGCCGGGCGCGGGCTGGACCCTGGGCTGGGGCAGCCCCGACAACGCGAAGATCTCACCCAACGGCACCGAGAACCCGTACGTCGTCGCCGGTCATCAGCACGGTGGCAGCGACGCCGGCGAGGTCGCGTGCCCGTCGGAGTTCTGCAAGTCCGCGACGTTCGGGTCGCTCAACGTGTCGGCCGACTCCATCTCCGTCTGGGCGGGCGACGAGTCGACCGGCGGGGCGCCGGTCGAGCTGGACGCGTACGACTCCAGCAAGACCTACCTCGGCAACGCGACGGCGACGACGAGCAGCGCGGGGGCGAGCACCCAGCTCTCCTACACCGCCCCGGCCGGCCAGTCGATCGCGTACTTCGTCGTGTACCTGACGACGGGAAACGCCCACTACCTCGACGTCGACGACCTGCACGTCACCGCGCCCTCGACTGCTCCGGCCTTCGTCGGGGTGTCCGCGGACTTCTCGTCCTACGAGATCGGCCAGGGCGGCAGCCGCGACATCACCCTGCACGTGCAACGCACCAACGATCCGGGAGCCTCGGTGTCGCTGCACGTCGACGGCGCGACGGCGACGCTGCACGCGCCGGACCCGGGCGCCACCACGGGTGACGCGACGCTCAGCATCAGCGCGGACATGGCGGCGCCCGTCGGTGACGTCCCGCTCACGATCACCGCGTCGGCCGGCGGCGCGACCTCGCTCACGCCGTTGCAGCTGACGATCCAGGTGGTCGCGCCCCTGTCGTTCACCGCGGTCGATCCGAAGACGTTGCAGCCCTGCCAGAACGCGACGTTCTCGCTCGATGCGCAGGTCGCTCCCGGCGAGCCGGGCGGGAGCGTCGCGTTCTCGACGTCGTTCGACCCCACCGAGAGCTCCATGTCGGCGAGCCTCGAG
Source organism: Mycobacteriales bacterium (assembly GCA_035545535.1). Lineage (GTDB taxonomy): Bacteria > Actinomycetota > Actinomycetes > Mycobacteriales > CAJCIY01 > DASZYF01. The sequence goes on from DASZYF010000074.1 coordinate 15,123, forward strand.
CAGGCGAGCGTGCCCATCACCGGCGGTGTTGCGACGGCCAACGTGCGGGTCGACAACACCGGTGACGGCTCGTTGACCGACCTGCGCATCACCGCGCAGCTCTCGAACGGGACGAGTGCGACGAAGGACGTGGCGATCTACCCGGCCCCGCCGAGCATCACGTCGGTGAACGCGATCGGCCTCGGGCAGTCGGGCCAGCCCGTGTCGACGACGAAGGCAGTGACCCCCCGTGCGGAAGGCCCGGGCTCGACGCTCGAGGTCTTCGGCCACGGCTTCTGCGACAGCGCGACCCTGGCCGTCGGCAACCCGAAGGCCACCGTCACCGGGACGGTGCAGCACCTGTCCAACGGACAGGGCCCCTACGACTACCTCCGGGTCACGACACCGCGGCTGGCCACGAGCGGACCGGTCACCGTCACCGCCGGAGCGCCCGCCGGGACCAGCGCCCCGAGCAGCACGTCGCTGACGGTCGACAGCTACCGCAACACCGACGGCTACAGCTTCGTCAACTTCAACCCCAACATCACGTTCGACGACTTCACCGAGGCGTTCGGCGAGAAGCAGACCTACGTCGAGATGGACGCGTGCGGCTTCCTCACGCTCGGCCTGGCGCACTGCGCCGTGAAGATCGTGCCCGACCCCACCGCCGAGATCTGGGTGGCGGAGGCGATCAACTCCCTGCAGGCCGGCACGTGCTTCGGGTTCTCGCTCAGCAGCCAACGCATCCTCGAGCAGATCACGGCACTGTCATCGTTGCCGGGCAGCCCCGCGAGCATCCACGCGGCGAAGGCGCCGGACACGTCCGACTTCGCCCAGGCCAACCACGGCACCGACGCGCTGCTCGACCTGCTCAAGGCCGATCACGTGATGCAGTTCAGCACCGAGTTCATGACGGACTGGCTCGCCGAGGACGGATTGATGAACGCGGCGGGCTCGAAGGCGACCGGGATGATCGTCGGCCAGATCCACGATGTCTTCGCGGCGGGCCACTACCCGCTGATCACCTTGCAGGACAGCGGCGGCGGTGGCGGGCACGTGGTCGTCGCGTACGACATGGTGCAGACGACCCCCGGCGCCTACGACATCTACGTCTACGACTCGAACAAGCCGTTCACCTCTGACGAGGACAGCGGTGACGGATCGACGCACCAGAGCAACCTGTCGGACAGCGTGATCCACCTCGCGGCGGACGCCACCTGGACGCTCGCGAGCACCACGGACAGCAGCGGCGCGTGGCACGGCGGGGGCGGGTCTCTGCTCGTGTTCGACCCCGACACGGTGCCCGCGCACCCGCACCTCGCATCCATCGGCGGCGGCGCGCCCGACGGGGCGCTGTTCAGCAGCACCTCCGGAGGTTCCTCGTCGGCGACCGTCGCGCAGGTGAGTGACGGCGGCAAGACGCTGTTCACCTCCACCGGCGCGCCCAACACCGATCCGGCCACCCGGCTGGACGGCGGGGTGTTCGGGCCGTTCGTCGCGTCCGGCTCCGCGTCGAGCACTCCGCCGGCGATCGTCCTCGGCAGCAGCGTCCGCACCCCGACGGTCGTCCTGACCGGTACGCGGTCGGGAACGGGATCTCTCACGTTCGCCCAGGGCGGCTACGCGGGCAGCATCGTCACCGGCGTCAGCTCCGGCGCGCACCGCACGGTCGGGTTCTCGTCACGCACCGGTGCGGTGACGCTCGCGGACGCGAGCTCGGGGCGGACCACGCTCACGGTCTCGCGCACCGGCGCGGGTGCCGCGCACACCGCGGCGGCCACGTTCGCGCAGTCCGGCGGCGGAGACGGGCTGGCCCTCTCGACCGGTGCGGGCGGCATCACGCTCACCCACATCGGCGCGCCCACGACGGTCTCCGTGGTGCTGTCCGGCACGCAGCCGAACGGAGTGCCCGGCACGTTCTCCACCGGGCCCATCACGATCGGCGCCGGCCAGACCGCCAAGATCGGCGCCATCCACTGGGGGTCGTTGGCGAAGAGCACGGTCACGGTCCGCACGGGCGGTCGCACCTTGGTGGTCCACAACCACGCGGCGGCGCCGCCGACCGCGCGCATCACGCGGGTGTCCGTGAAGCGCCTCGCGAAGCACAAGGTCACGCTCTCGGTGCGGGCAGCCCTCCCGGCGCTGACGAAGGGGAGCGCGGTCAGCGTCCTGTTCCTCGTCCGCCGCGGCAACCAGGTGGTCGCGAAGCACGTCGTCGCGGCCTCCAGCGCGCACCGCGCGTTGAGCGCGAGCTGGACCACGGCGCTCCCCGCCGGCGCGGTGCTGACGTGCACGGCCCTCGTGGTGACGAGCACGGTGCGCGGCGGAGCCACTGCGGTCGGCCTCGCCAGTCGTTCGACGCACGTGACTCTGCACTGAGGTCAGCGGGGCCGGCGGCGGCGCCGGCGTCCGAACGCGAACACCGCGACCGCGGCCACCGCGAGCGCGATGCCGCCGTACCGGTAGAGGTGGGGGTCGGCCTCGTCCGGCACCTGCAGCACGGGCGGTCGCGCAGAGGGCGACCGTGACGGGGAGGGAGGACGGCTCGGTGTGCTCGTCGGGAGCTCGACCTGGTCGAGCGGCGGGTGCACCTTCTCGCTGGTGAGCCACAGCGACCGACCGTCGCGCGCGTACGCGACCGCCTCGCCCTGCTCCTCCGCCGGGATCGCGATGACGGTGCCCGGGCGGCCAGTCGCGTACGCCGCGCGCAGCCGCGGCCCGGCCGCGCCCGGCGGGATCGCCGCCTCGAACGCGGACGCGTAGGTGCGCAGCACCACGCGCGAGCCGTCCGGTGCGATGTCGCCGCCCGTGACGGCCACGTCCCCGGCCAGGCTCGCGAGGCTGGTGCCGCCGACCGATGGCGGGATGCGCAGGGCCGCGACCTTCGTGAGCGTCGCTCCGCTCGTGAGCGGCACCGGCGCCGCGTACACCGCACAGCGACCGTCGTAGGTCTTGGTCACGACGTACAGCCGGCCGTCGTGCGGGTCGGCCAGCAACGCCTCCGCGTCGTGCGCGCCGTCGGGGTAGCGCAGGACGAACGATGTCGACGCGACATCGATCGTGGGCGGCGAGGCGGACGGTGCGGGCACCACCGGTTCGTCAACGCGCTGCACGACGATCGCGCCGCGGTCGGCCGCGTTGTCGCCGATGTCGCCGAGCCACAGCACGGTCCGTCCGCCCGGCCCCGGGCCGCGCGCGATGTCCTCCCAGTCGGTGGCGGTGACGCCGGGGAGGTCGTAGGTCGCCCGGGTCGCGCAGTCCGTCCCGATGGCGAAGAACCGCGCGCGGTCGCCGGAGTCGTTGTGCGTGAACAGCACGTCGTCCTGCTGATCGGAGGCGACCAGTCCGCTGGCCTCGGTGATGCGGTCGTCGGTGAGGTGGCACACGGTGGTCCCCGCGGCCCCTGCCGGAGCGGGCACCGCGAGCGCGACGACGGCCATGGCGCTGCTCACGGCGAGCGTGAACCCCGTTCGTCGCACGCCCACACCGAATAGGATCAGGCCATGACGGGCCGCTCACCACGCTGGGGACGGCGCTTCGCCGGCCTCGCGCTGCTGCTGCTCGTCTTCGTCCCGGGCGCCGCCTCTGCCGCCACACGCACCGATGCGTCGGCCCGTCCGTCGACGATCACAGCCGCGCACGCGGTCGACCTCGCCACGGTCCCCGCGCTGCCGCGCGTGCACTCGGGCCACGCGCTCACGCGCAGCCCCGGCGGCACGCTGCCCGTCGTCGTGGCGGCGACCCTCGCCCTCCTCGTCGCTCTGGGCTGCTCCCTCGCCAGCCTGGCGCGCGCCCGCCGCGCCGCGACCGTCGTCGCGCGCACGCGTCGCGAGCGCGCCCCGCCTTCCCGGCACTGACCGAGATCGACGCCGCCGGCTGACGCCGACGTGCCATGCGACGCCGTCGGCTGACGCCGACGAGCGTCGGAGAGACGGCTGGCCAGAAGGGTGCGGCGCCGTCTTCGCGGTTCGCTGCGGGTTGACCGCCGGCGGCGAGCCAGCACGGTGTCCTCGTCACGCGCGGCAAAAGACCGCCGCCGATGACGAGGGGCGCCGCATTGGCTCGCCGTGCGCGGCGATAGATCTCCGCTGTCGACGAGCTGCTGCACGGGACGGCCGTGCGAACCGGGCACCCACCTCGTCAGCCGTCCTTGTCCTTGTCCTTGCCTTGCCCTCACGAAGGAGCTCCTCCATGCACTCCGACTTCAGCTGGACGTCCATGCTCTGGCTGGCCGTCCTCATGGCCGTGCTGTTCGGCGTCCCCGCGCTCACGTTCTGGTGGGACGGCCGCAAGGCCCGTCGCTCCGGCACCGACGGCACCGACAGCGGGCCCTGATGCACACCCACGCAACGCTGCTGCTCGAGCTCGGCGGCGTCGTCTTCGCTCTCGGGGTCCTCGGACGGCTCGCCTCCTCGGCGGGCCTGTCCGCGGTCCCGCTCTACCTGCTCGCCGGCCTCGCGTTCGGCCGCGGGGGGCTGCTGCCGCTCGGTGCGAGCAGCACGTTCCTCTCGACCGGCGCGGACATCGGCGTCGTGCTGCTGCTGCTCACGCTCGGCCTCGAGCACTCGGCCGAGGAGCTCGTCGGGACGCTGCGCGGCAGCGCGCCCGCCGGGCTCGTCGACATGGTGCTGAACGCGGTCCCGGGGCTCGCGGCCGGGCTGCTGCTCGGGCTCGGGCCGCTGCCCGCGATCGCGTTGGCCGGTTCGACGTGGGTTAGCAGCAGCGGCATCGCGTCCAAGCTCATCGGCGACCTCGGGTGGAGCGCGCGGCGCGAGGTCCCGGCCGTGATCGGTGTGCTCGTGCTCGAGGACCTCGCGATGGCGGTCTACCTGCCGGTGATGACCACGGTGGTCGCCGGCGTCGGGCTGGCCACCGGTGCCATCCGCGTGAGCGCCGCGCTCGCGGTGCTCGCCGTCGTGATGGTGGTCGCGCTGCGCTGGGGCGGGCGGGTGAGTGCGCTCGTGCGGGGACGCGGTGCACCGGCGAACGACGAGGTGCTGCTGCTCCTCGTGCTCGGCCTCGGCCTGCTCGTCGCGGGTCTCGCCGAACGCACCGGTGTGAGCGCGGCGGTCGGCGCGTTCCTCGTCGGCATCGCGCTGTCGGGACCGGTCGCGCACTCGGCTCGCGCGCTGCTCGCGCCGCTGCGGGACCTGTTCGCCGCCGTGTTCTTCGTGTTCTTCGGGCTGCGGACCGATCCGGCGACGCTCGTCGACGTCTTGCTGCCCGGCATCGCGCTCGCCCTCGTCGGCGCCGCCGGGAAGCTCGGCACGGCGTGGATCGCCACGCGCAAGCAGGACATCTCGCGCACGGCGCGGCTGCAAGCCGGCGTGCTGCTGACACCCCGCGGCGAGTTCAGCATCGTCGTCGCCGGGCTCGCCGTCGCGGCCGGTGCGGACGCCCGCCTCGGTGGCCTCGTCGCCGTCGAGGTGCTGCTGCTGGCCACGTTCGCCCCGCTCGTCGCGCACCTGTTGCAGCGGCACGACGAGCGCGGGCGGGCGTCGCCCGTGCATCCGCCGCTGCGCGGCCTGGCCGCATGACGGCGACGGGCCTACCGTGGACCCATGGTCGGTCGAAGGGAGCCATGATGTCTGAGGCGCCGCGCTGGCGAGGGATCAACCACCTCGCGCTCATCACGCCGGACATGGATGCGACGGTCCGCTTCTACCACGGGGTGCTCGGCGCCCGGCTGGTCGCGACCATCGGCGCCCCAGGGTTCCGGCACTACTTCTTCGACTTCGGAGCGCAGCAGACCGTCGCGTTCTTCGAGTACCGCGACGCCACCATCGAGCCGTTCGCCAAGCCGGCGGGCATCCCCGACGAGCGCGCGATCCAGTTCGACCACCTGTCGTTCAACCTCACCGACGAGCACGCCCTCGAGGAGCTGCAGAAGCGCCTCAAGGAGCACGGCTGCGAGGTCACCGACGTGATCGACCACCAGATCATGCGGTCGATCTACTTCAGCGACCCGCACGGCATCGCGCTCGAGGCGAGCTGGTGGGTCACCGACGTGACCGGCCGCGACGCCGACTACGGCGACACGAGCCTGTTCGGCGACGCCGACCCGGTCCCGGCCGTGCGCGAGCTCATGGACGCGGGCGAGCTGGCCTCGACCCCGGTGACGCACCTCACCTGAGAGCAGGAACCCGCCCGCGGGCGGCGAAGCAGGTGGGTGACACACCGTGCTCCGTCCTGTGGGGGTCTGCCGCATGCTCGCTCGTACTCGTATCGCTGGTGTTGCACTCGCAGCGACTGCGCTCGTCGCCGGTGCGGCGGTGAGCTGGGCGGGTGACGCCCAGTCGCCGATCCCGTACTCGCCGCAGATCACGGACCCCACCGGCGACTCCACCGGTGACTCCGGCACGGACATCGTGAGCGCGGGCCTCATGACGACGGGCACCGCGCAGTTCGTCACCAAGACGACCTACACCTACAAGGTCGTGACGAAGACCGTCACCAAGACCGTCAAGGGCAAGAAGAAGAAGGTCAAGGTCAAGAAGAAGGTCAAGGTCGCGCACACGACGAAGGTCGTGCAGTACGTGCCGGACACCCTGGTCGCGAAGGTGACCATGGCGGGTACGCCGGACTCGACGCCGAGCTCCTACACGGAGTTCGACCTGACCGTGCCGGGCTGCGGCACCGCGACCATCGGCTACGGTCCCGGCGGCGTGGCGAGCGACCCGAGCCAGTCCGGCTTCGCCGACTTCAGCAGCTGCGTCAAGAGCAGCGACCCGACCAACACCGACGGCTCGTTCTTCTTCCAGCCGTCCGTCGAGGGCAACACCATCGTCATGGCGCTGCCGTTCTCGAAGCTGCCTCCGCAGGTGGCGACGGGAGTCACCGTGACCGGGCTCGAGGCCTCCACGGGTCTCTCGGACCCCGCGCTCGGCGCCGGCTTCATCACCGGCTTCTACGACGACGCGAAGAGCACCACGCCCTACACCATCGGCTGAACGGGCGGCGCGTCCGCCAACGCGGGCGCGCCGCTGATGACGTCGTCGCGCAGCACGCCGTCGCGCGTCGACGCACGCAGCCACGCCGCGAGCGCCGCCGCGGGCTGCGGCCGGGCGATCGCCCAGCCCTGCGCGACGTCGGTGCCGAACCGCGTGAGCGCGTGCAGCGTCTGCGCGTCCTCGACGCCTTCGGCGACGACGACCATGCCGACGTCGTGCGCGAGGTCGACGATCGCGCGCACGATCGCGGCGTGCGCGGGGTTCTCGGTCGCGTCCGCCACGAACAGCCGGTCGATCTTCAGCTCCGAGAGCGGCATGCCCGCGATGTGCGCGAGCGATGTCTGCCCCTGACCGAAGTCGTCGAGGCTCGTGCGGATGCCCGCGTCGCGCAGCCGGCTCAGCGCGGCCGACGCGCGCATCGGGTCGGCGAGCACCATCGTCTCGGTGACCTCGATGGTCAGGCGGTACGGCGCGATGCCGCCGTCACGCACCGCCTCGACGACCCGCTCGGCGAACCCGGGGCTGATGATGTCGCGCGCGCTCACGTTGACGGCGACACCGAGGCTCTCGCCCACCGGACCGAGCGCCTGCAGGTCGCGGATCGCCGCGCGCACCACCCACTGCGTGAGGCTGTGGATCAGGCTCGTGCGCTCGGTGAGCGGCAGGAACTTGTCGGGCGGGAGCAGGCCGAGCGTCGGGTGCTGCCAGCGCACGAGCGCCTCGAAGCCGGTGACGCGGTGGTCACTGAGGTTGAGCTTCGGCTGCAGGTGCAGCACGAGCTCGTCGCGCTCGAGCGCCCCGCGCAGCTCGGAGACGAGGGCGAGCTGCGCCGGGTCGGTGATGTCGAGCGAGGACGTCCAGCGCACGACGCCGTCGTGCGTCGCCTTCGCGGCCTGCACGCCGAACTGCGCCTTGCGCAGCAGCACGGGTGCGGTGTCGCCGTCGTCGGCCAGCGTCCAGCCGAGGGACACGTCGACCGTCAGCGGGACCTCGCCGCTGCGCACCGGCTCACCCGACGTCGCCACGTGCAGCCGCAGCACCTCGGTGACGGCGTCCTCGGGGGACTCGAGCCCCTCGAGGAGCACGCCGAGCTCGTCACCGCCGAGCCGCGCAACCAGGTCGCCGGGCCGCAGCGCCTCGCGCAGGCGGTGCGCGATCGTCACGAGGACCTCGTCACCGACGTCCTGGCCGAGGCTGTTGTTGATCGTGGAGAAGTTGTCGATGTCGATGACCGCGACCACGCGCTCGGAGTCGGGCCCCGCGCTGCGCGCGCTGCGCTCGACCTCTTCGAGGAAGATCCGCCGGTTCGGCAGCCCGGTCAGCTGGTCGTAGCTGGCGAGGTGGGCGTTGTCCGCGGCCGCGCGCCGCAGGCGGCGCGTGATGAGCCAGCTGATGCCGCCGAGCATGAGCCACAGCACCGCGAGGCCGATGCCGAGCGTCACGTAGAGGCCGGTGAGACCGGCGTTCACGTCGGCCGCGATCGGCGTGTAGGGCAGGTAGACCTCGAGCACGCCGATCGGCCGGCCGGCGGGGCCCTCGAGCGGCCGGTAGACCTCGACGGCCTTGGCGCCCTTCGGACCTTCCTCGCCGGCGTCGGTGTTGACGTGGGTGATCTCGGCCTCGACCTGACCGTGCGTGGCGTCGAGGACCGAGTCCTCGACCTCGTCGTCGGTGAGGCCGCTGCCGTCGTCGGAGAAGACGACCCTGCCGGACAGGTCGCGCACCCGGAGGCGGAGCACGTCACCGTCGTCGATGGCGTGCCGCACGACCTGCGCGAGCGCGCCGAGCGTCCCGATGGTCAGCTCGTGGTTGGTGATCTCGGCCGGCAGCGTGGGCTCGATCGCGGACTTGGCCACGAGGGCCGCCTCCGAGCGGCCCTCCGCGATGCCACGGCGGTCCGCCTCGCGGCGCAGCGCCCCGCCGAGGACCAGCCCGAGGAGCAGGACGGGCAGCAGGCTGACGGCCACGAGGGCGGCGAAGAGGCGGTGCGCTGAGCGGACGCCCACGGCGCTTCGCCTCGTGCCACGGCGTACCACCTTGGGGGTGTCGGCGGCGGTCTGTGCCCGCTTGACCGCGGCGTACGGGTGAACCGGTTGCTCCGCCTGCGCGTGGGAGCGGGAGAACGCCCGTCCCGCCCAAGCCCCAGGAGCCCCTCCGTGCCATCGATGCGCCTCGTGACCCGCCTGACCCCCGTCGTGGCCGGGATCGCCGCCCTCACCGTCGCCTGCGGCTCCTCGAAGTCGGCGACCGGCACCACCAGCCCGGCGGCGACCACCGCGGCCGCCCCGGCGACCACGGCGCCGACCACGATGGCCGCGTCCATGCCCGACATGCCGTCGATGAGCGCGAGCAGCGACGACCACGGCGGCGCCGCGACCGCCCCGGTGGCGGCCGCCGGCGTGACCATCACGATCAAGGACTTCGACTTCGGCGCGCCCAGCGGTGCGGTGAAGGCCGGGTCCACCGTCACCGTCATCAACGAGGACAGCGTCGCGCACACCTACGAGGACGTGAACGGCGCGTTCGACTCCCACACCGTCCCGCCCAACGGCGGCACGGCGACGTTCACGGCCCCCAAGGCCGGCACCTACCAGGTGAAGTGCGACTTCCACGCCTCCATGCACGGCACGTTGACCGTCAGCTGACCCCGCAGCGCAGGTGATCGCCGCGGGCGACGAGCCGGCGGGCGTGGCTCGTCAGGAGCGGCGAACTTCCTCTGCCGGCGACGAGCTCGGCGCAGCTGCTCGTCGTCAGCGGCGATCTACCTCCGCCGGCGACGAGCAAGACCGCCCAGCCGGCCCCTGCTAGCCGTCTTTGCTCTCTGCCTTGCCCGGGCCGGCCCAGCCGGCGCGGGTGGAGGCGAGCGCGGTGAGGCCGGCGGCGCCGACGAGCACGAACCAGATGACGTGGAAGCGGTGCAGCACCTGGTCCGGTGCGGGCGTGCCGAGGATCGCCGCGAACAGGCTCACGCCGATCACCGCACCGAGCTGACGGAACGTGCCGTTGACGGCGCTGCCCGCCGCGTACTGCGCGGGCGGCAGCTCGTGCACGGCGGCGCCGGACAGCAGCGCGAACGTGAGCCCGATGCCGATGCCGGACAGCAGCGCCACCGGCAGCCAGTGCGTCACGTAGTGCGCCTCGGAGCCGACGCGCGTCGCGAGCAGCAGCGCCGCGCACGCGTAGACGATCGAGCCGGCGACCAGCGGTCCGCGATGGCCGCGCTTGTCGGCCACCCGACCGGCGACCGGCGCGACGAGCGCCGCGGTGAACGGGCCCGGCGTCACGGCGAGGGCGGCCTTCAGCACCGAGTAGTGCCACACGCTCTGCAAGAAGATGATGTTCGCGAGCACGAGCCCGAAGAACGCGATGCTGAACAGCAGCGTCGCGACGTTGGCCCACGCCGCGGTCGGTGTGCGGAAGATCTGCGGGTCGATGACCGGGTCGTCCGCGGTGCGCAGGCGCTGCGCGAGCAGGACGAGCATCACCACGCCGCCGGCGATGAGCCCGATGACGCGCGCACTGCCCCAGCCCCAGGTCGGTCCCTGCACGATGCCGAGGCACAGCGCGCCGGGAGCCGCGGCCAGCAGCGCGATGCCGAGCGGCTCGGGCAGGGCGCGGGGGTCGGGTTCGCGGTTCTCGGCGAGCACCGTGCGACCGAGCACGAGCGCGACCGCGCAGATCGGCACGTTGATGAGGAACACCCAGCGCCAGCTCGTGTGCTGCACGAGCAGTGCGCCGACGGTCGGTCCGGTCGCCGCGGCGAGCGCGCCCATGGCACCCCAGAGACCGACGGCGCTCGCGCGCTTCTGGATCGGCGTCGCCGCGAGCAGCAGGGACAGCGAGCTCGGCACCATCGCCGCGGCGGCCGCGGCCTGCAGCGCGCGGAACGCGATGAGCGTGCCGGTGCCCGGCGCGAGCCCGCACGCCGCGCTCGTGACGGCGAAGCCGATGAGGCCGATCTGGAACGTGCGCTTGCGGCCGTACTGGTCGGCGACCCGGCCCATCGTCATGAGCAGCGCCGCGAACACGAGCGAGTAGGCCGAGAAGATCCACGACAGCCCGGCCGTCGAGGAGCGGAACGAGCGCTGGATCGCCTCGAACGCGACGTTCACGATCGTCGTGTCGAGGAACACGACGAACACGCCGGCCGAGGTCAGCGCGAGCACCGCGCCCGAGCGCGCGGGTGGGGCGACCGGGGTGGTGGCAGGGGTGGCCGGGGCGGTGACGGTGGCCGGTCCGGCGCCGGGAGCCTGCGAGCGGGCCGGGTTCGTGCCGGCGACGGACGTCATGGTCGTGACGCTAGACCTCTAAGTTCGAGAAGTGAACCTAGTATTGGTGTGAGCCTGCGCACAGAATGGAGCAGTGACAGTGGATCTGACCGGCCCCCGTGACTGCACGGTCGCCCGGGCCCTCGAGGTGCTGGGCGAGCGGTGGTCGCTGCTCGTGCTCCGCGAGCTCTTCCTCGGCAACCGGCGCTTCGCCGGCATCCAGGCGGCCACCGGCGCCCCGCGCGCGGTGCTGTCGGCTCGGCTGGAGAAGCTCGTCGCCGAGGGCCTCGTCGAGACGCGTGACTACCGCGAGGAGGGTCAGCGCACGCGCTCCGAGTACGTGCTCACCGAGAAGGGCAAGGACCTGCAGCCCGTGGTCACCGCGCTGCGGCAGTGGGGCGACAAGTACCTCGCCGGTCCGGACGGGCCGCCCGTCGAGCTGCGCCACCGCGACTGCGGTGAGCGTGTGCGCGTCGCGATCGTCTGCGACGCCGGCCACGAGCTGCCCGGCACCGGCCGCGGCGTGCAGGTCGTCCGCCGCGACGCGGTACGGGCCTAGGCCGGCCCGGTACCGGCCGGTGCCGACGACCTCGGCAGACTGTCGCCGTGCCTGATCATCTCGACCGGCTCTCCAGCGTCGACGCGAGCTTCCTGCACGCCGAGGACACCAGCCCGGCCGCGCACATGCACATCGGCGGCCTGGCCATCTTCGAAGGGCCGGCGCCCAGCGGCGCGGACCTGCGCGCCCACGTCGCGAGCCGGCTGCCGCTGCTGCCGCGGTTCCGCCAGCGGCTGGTGCCCGCGCCGTTCGGCACCGGCCGTCCGCTGTGGGCCGACGACCCGTCGTTCTCGCTGAGCTACCACGTGCGGCACTCCGCGCTGCCGAGCCCGGGCAGCGAGGAGCAGCTGCTCACGTTCGTCAGCCGCATCACCAGCCAGCGCCTCGACCGCTCGAAGCCGCTGTGGGAGATGTACCTCGTCGAAGGTCTCGACGGCGGGCGCTGGGCGCTCGTCACGAAGACGCACCACGCGATGGTCGACGGCGTCAGCGGCGTCGACCTGCTCACCGCGCTGGTCGACCTCACCCCCGAGTCGCGCACGATCGATCCCGACACGTGGACGCCGATGAAGGCGCCCGGCACCGTCGGCCTGCTCGCCCGCGGGGTCACCGACGGCGCGCGCACGGCGCTCGGCATCGGGCAGGGCGTGCTCGCCCGCGTGACGCATCCCGAGCGCACGGTCGCGGCGCTCGGCCGCACGCTGTCCGGCTTCCGTGACCTCGGAGGCAAGGTCCTCGGGGGTGCGCCGCCGAGCCCGCTCAACGGGCCGGTCACCCCGCACCGGCAGCTCGCCGTCGCGCGCACCGACCTCGAGGACTACAAGCGCATCAAGAGCGTGCTCGGCGGCTCCGTCAACGACACGGTCATCGCGGTGGTCGCGGGCGCGCTGCGCACCTGGCTCGACGAGCACGGCCACAACCCCGACGACCTGCCGCTGCGCGCCCTGGTGCCGGTCAGCGTGCGCAGCGAGGAGCAGAAGGGCGCGCTCGGCAACCAGATCACGGTCCTCGTCGCCCCGCTGCCCGTGCAGGAGCGCGATCCCGTGCAGCGCCTCGCGGCCGCCCGCACGACGATGGACGGCCTGAAGCGCGGCACGCAGGCCGTCGCGGCGCGGGCGATGACGCGCATGGAGGACTTCCTGCCGCCGACGGTGCTCGCGCAGGCATCGCGCCTGTCGTTCTCGAGCCGGCTGTTCAACCTGCTCGTCACCAACGTTCCTGGCCCGCAGTTCCCGGTGTACGTGCTCGGGCGCAAGCTCATCGAGCTCGTGCCGCTCGCGTTCCTCGCGCCGCAGCACCGCCTCGCCATCGCGATCGTGTCCTACGACGGATCCGTGGTGCTCGGCCTGCTCGGCGACCGCGACGGGGTGCCCGACCTCGACGGACTGGCGAAGGGCATCGAGGTCGCGCTCGCGGAGCTCGTCGACGCCGCCGGCGCGGCCGATCAGGCAGCGGCTGACGGCTGACCCGTCGGCGCCGGTGCGTGCTCGTCGATGAACGTGCGCAGCAGCGTGTTCGTGTCGACGGCGTCGTGCCGGCGGTGCGCGAACCACACATGCCCGCCGCGGCGGTCCTCGACGTAGCGCAGGTACGCGCCGCCGCGGCAGCGCAGCACGTCCTGGAGCACGGCCCGGCTCGCCGTGGCCGTGTTGCGGCAGCCGCCCACGAGGCGCCGCCATGTGCCCAGCAGGTAGCCGTCGGAGTGCAGGTGGGTCGCGAGGTACGCGCTGTAGCGGGCGCCCGCGATCGGCACGCTGCGGTCGCGCCCGCCGCGCACCACGAGCACCTGGGACGTGAACGCCGGGCAGTCGTCGACCTGGAGGTTCGCGGACACGAGCACCACGCCGGTGAACCGGCCGATGCCGTCGCAGCTCATGCGCGCGGCCATCATGCCGCCGTTGGACAGGCCCAGCGCGAAGCGCGGCAGGTCGCTGATGCCGAGCGCGCCCGTGACGTGCTCCTCGAGCTCGGCGAGCCGGTGCTCGTCGTCGAAGCCCTGGGCCGCTGCGGAGCCGCAGCAGAAGCCCGCGTTCCACGACCGGCCGATGCCCGCCGGCACGGCGACCACCCAGGCGTGTCGCGCCGCCAGGGCGAAGATCCCCGAGGTGGCCTCGAGCGTCTGCGGCGTGTGCTGGTAGTTGTGCAGGGCCAGCACGAACGCGCGAGGCGGGGTGTCGGGGACGAACAGGTCGTAGGCGCGGCCCTCGAAGGCGAGCCCCTGGTAGGTGCCCGCGACCGCCGGCACCGCGGCGTTCGCGGCGCCGTCGTCCGCGGCGGCCGGGGCGGCGAAGGCGCTCAGCAGTCCCGCCGCCGCGACGGCGACCAGCGCCCGGGCCCACCGTCGTGCGTCCACCCGGAACCCCCTCGCGCAACCTCTCGGCGCCCACGTGCGTTGTGTGGATGAGGGACGAGCCCGACGCCCGCGTTCCGTAACGCTGTTCGCGGGTCCGGCCGATCCCCACATGCGACCATCGAGGGGCGGGAACCGCCCCGCTCCGCCACCACCGACCCTCGAGGGGGATGTCATCCGCGCACGACCGGGGCGCCGCTCGCTCTTCGCTGCAGTGGTCGCCGGGCTTGGGCTCGTCGTCGCCGTCAGCGGCGCGGCCGGCACCGCCTCTGCCGCCTCCGCCGCTCCCACGAAGGTGACGGCGCCGGCCGCCAAGGCGGTCGTCCCGGACGTCCAGCTGGCCATCCCGTCGGTCACCAACCTCGGGCCGGCCATCCCGCGCGACTTCCTCGGCATCTCCTACGAGGCGGCGTCGCTGCCCCAGGCGCAGTGGGACCCGACCCAGAGCAACCTGGCGCGGCTGATCGGCACGCTCGGCCCGGGCGTCATCCGGTTCGGCGGCAGCACGCTCGACGCCAACGTGGCGTGGACCAACGGGGTCCTCTGCACCAAGCCGTCGTGGGCGAGCGTCACCGTCACCAAGGCCGACCTGCAGCGCCTCGCGCTGTTCGCGCAGCAGAGCGGCTGGCGCGTCATCCTCGGCGTCAACTTCGGCCACTTCAACCCGACCTGCGCCGGCGACGAGGCCCGCGTCGCCCAGCAGGTGCTCGGCGACTCGCTCGTAGGTGTCGAGATCGGCAACGAGCCCGAGGCTTACGTCGCCTACGGCCTGCGGCCCGGCTCATCGCCGTCGGGGTGCAGCACCAACGCGACGAGCCCGTCGTACGACCCGAGCTGCGACCCCGGCTGGCCGGCGAGCGACAGCAGCTCCGGTCCCGAGAACTACGCCTACGTGCAGGGCGGCGATCCGTTCGCCGCCTACACCTACCAGGTGCAGCAGTACCGCAACGCCATCCAGTCGGTCGCACCCGGCGTCGCCGTCCTCGGCCCCGCGTCCAACGGCGCGGGCTACCTCAACGCCTACGCCGCGGTGAACGGCGTGCCCGGCCAGCCGCTCACCTCGCACGTCTACGCCACCGGCGTGTGCCCGAACATGCCGGTCCCGTCGATCAGCTCGATCCTCGGCGGGGCCGTCACCGGGCTCATCGACAAGCTCATCAAGACCGACGTCGGCGTCGGCAACAACAACGGCATGCCCGTGCGCATCGCCGAGACGAACAACGTCGCGTGCGGTGGCGAGGACGGCGTCAGCAACGTGCACGCCAGCGCGCTGTGGGCGGCCAACACGCTCGGCCTCGCCGCGACCGACGGCGCGTCCGGCATCAACTTCCACGCGGGCCGTCCCGGCGTGTGCGGCGACGGCACCACGCCGTGGTACACGCCCATCTGCGCGAGCAGCGACGAGGACCTCGCGAACGGCATCTTCACCGCGCAGCCCGAGTGGTACGCGATGGAGATGTACAGCTCCTTCGTCGGCACCCGCGTGCTGTCGATCCTGCGCGAGGCCACGGTCAACGTGCGCGCCTACGCGACCGTCGACGCGGCCGGCGTGGTGCGCGTGATGGTCGACGACATGGCTCCGACAGGCCAGCAGGTGGTGCACCTCAAGCTCCCGCCGACGTTCGGCGTGGCCAGCGAGACGCTGCTCACCGGCCTGTCCCTCGACGCCCGGTTCGGCACCGCCTACGGCGGCCAGACCGCCCGCAGCGACGGCACGTTCGGCCCGGTCATCCCGCAGTCGGTCCCGGACCGGGCGGGCGACCTCATCTACACCCAGCCCGCCGGCTCGGTGGCGGTGCTCACCCTCAGCCAGGCCTGCACGCTGCCGAAGGCCGTGGGCATGTCGCTCGCGGCGGCCACCAAGGCGCTCACCCAGCGCGGCTGCACGCTCGGCGCCGTCAACAAGGTCAAGCCCCCGAAGCGGCACAAGCCGTTCCTGGTCGCCGCCCAGCAGTTCCCGCCGAACCGCGTGGTGGCCTACCTCTCCAGCGTGAAGCTGCGGCTGGTCGCCAAGCCGCTGCCGAAGCCGAAGAAGAAGCGAACCCTCCTGCACCACTAGCGACGCCCACGGTTCGTGTGACGTTCACCCCTTCACATGAATCCCTCACCTTCCCCCGATAATCTCGAGCCCTGTGCCTCGGGGGAACGTGATGTCGCGCGCCCGGCGGGTGCTCATCGGGTCAGGACGCGATGCTCGGCCGGCCCTGCTGGGCCAGCTGCTCGTCATCGGTCTGTTCCTCGGCTTCTACGACGCGCTGCGCAACCTGGCGGCCACCCGGGTGGGGACGGCCGAGGCCGCCGCCCGCGCAGTGCTGTCGGCCGAGCGCTGGCTGCACCTGGACGTCGAGCGGCCCCTCAACTCCTGGCTCGCCGGTCACCCCGCCCTCGGGCTGCTCGCCGGTGACTGGTACGACACCGCGCACTTCTTCGTCACGCTGCCGCTGCTGTTCTTCGTCTGGTGGCGCGCCGCCCCGCCGGTCTACCGGCGCCTGCGCGACGTCCTGCTGCTCACCAACGTCATCGGCTTCGTCGTCTACCTCGCCGTGCCGCTCGCACCCCCGCGCCTGCTGCCAGGCCACGGCTACGTCGACATCGTCGCCACGCGCCACGCGCTCGGCGGCTGGTCGGCGACGCTGACGAGCGCGGCCGACCAGTACGGCGCGATGCCGTCGCTGCACGTCGGCTGGGCGCTGTGGTGCACGCTCGTAGTCTTCACGCTGACCAAGCGCGCGGCGCTGCGCACCGCCGCGGTCGCCTACCCGCTGCTCACGACCGTCGTCATCCTGGCCACCGGCAACCACTGGCTGCTCGACGCCGCCGCGGGCGCGGCGTGCCTCGCGCTCGGTGCGGTGGGCGCTGCGCTGCTCGCCCGCCGGGCCGAGCTGAGGGTCGCCGCAGCCGCACCCCGGCGGCGCGTGCTGATCCTGTCGGCGTCGATGGGTGCCGGTCACGACGGCGCGGCGCGCGAGATGGCCCGCCGGCTCGAGCTCACCGGGCACGAGGTCGCCATCCGCGACTACCTGCCGACGGTGCCGTTCAAGCTGGGCTACTTCATCCGCTGGTTCTACGAGATGCAGCTCGAGCACGCGCCGGCGACGTATGAGTGGCACTACGCGAAGATGCGCACGAGTCGCATCACGATGGTCCTGACCACCTGGTACGCGGGCCTGGCGAAGTGGCGCGTCCTGCGCATGGTGCGGCGCCTGCACGCGGACGTCGTCGTGTCCACCTACCCGCTCGCATCACAGGTGCTCGGCATGCTGCGCGCGCTCGGCCGCCTGCCGATCCCGACGGCGACGTTCGTCACCGACTTCTCGGTGCACCCGGCGATCGTCAGCAAGCACGTCGACGTGAACCTCTGCATCACGCCGGCGGCGGCGCGCGAGTCGACGCGCCTGTGCGGGCGCCCGTCGGTGGCGACCGGCCCGCTCATCCCCGACGCGTTCCGCGAGCCGATGTCGGCCGACGAGCGCGTCGCGGTGCGCGCGGAGCTCGGCCTGCCCGTCAGCGGTGTCGTCGCGCTCGTCGTCGCGGGTTCGTGGGGCGTCGGCAACGTGCGGGCGACGGTCGAGCGCCTCGCCGGCGACGGCAGCATCACGCCGCTGGTGGTGTGCGGCCGCAACGAGGTCATGCGCGCGGAGCTCGACGCGCTGCCCGGTGTCGTCGCGCTCGGCTGGCGCTCCGACATGCCGCGCCTGCTGCGCGCGTGCGACGTGGTCGTCGAGAACGCGGGTGGGCTCACCGCCATGGAGGCGATGGCCGCGGGGATCCCGGTCGTCTCGCACGAGACCATCCCGGGGCACGGCGGCCACAACGCCGAGGAGATGGAGGCCGCGGGCGTCACCAGCTGGGTGCGCGACTCCGACCAGCTCGTGCCGACCGTGCATGCGCTCGCCTCGGGCCGCGCGGGTCAGAAGCAGCGCGAGGCCGCCCTGGGCTTGTTCGTCGCCGACGCCGCGGTGGTCATCGCCGAGCTCGCCCGCTCGCG
This sequence comes from Mycobacteriales bacterium, assembly GCA_035545535.1. Classification (GTDB taxonomy): domain Bacteria; phylum Actinomycetota; class Actinomycetes; order Mycobacteriales; family CAJCIY01; genus DASZYF01. The sequence continues at coordinate 33,217 of DASZYF010000074.1, forward strand.
CGACCTCGGCTCCGCGCTCGCGACCGCCGGCCTCGTCACGCCGCCCGGCGCGCGGCTCGCGGCGCCGAGCCCCGTGCTGCGCACGCGCCGTCGCGTCGTGGTCGGCGGCACCGCCGTGGCGGCGGCGTTCTTCACCGGCACCACCGGTGTGGCCATCGCCACCGACCACGGGCTCGGCGTCACCACCGCGCACCGGCACCCGGGCAACGTCTACGTCGTCGTGCGCCTCACCGACGACGACCTCCGGCAGCCCGGCATCGCCGCTCTGCTGCGCTCGGTGCAGGGCACCGGCGCGGTCGACCGTGAGGTGGTGCGCACCGATCCCGCCCGCGTGCGCTCGCTCGCCGCCGCCGGTGTGCCCCTCGCGAACGCGGGCTGCGGTCGCCGCGGCTGGATCGTGCCGGACCGGGCGCACCAGGACCTGGTCGATGAGCGCACCGCGCTCGCGCAGGTGACCGGGACCAAGCAGTGGGTGTTCGTCGCCAGCCGCAAGCTCTCGGTCGTCGACCTCGGCACCGCGCTCGTCGCCGACGACCGCATCGTGCGGCCGGACGAAGTCGTGCCCGCGGGCACCGCCGTGCCGGTGCTCGGCCGCAACGGCGTGGTCCTGCTCGTCGACGGCCGCGCTGCGTCGGCGTCGGTGCTCGCGACCACGTTGCGGCACGTGGTCCGGCAGGTGTCGGCCGAGGGGCTGGAGCTCCGGCCGCTGACCGAGATCGCCCCGCGCCCCGCATGACGCCCCGTCACGTCGCCGCGGGCGGTGCGCTGCTCGCGGCCGGCGCGGTCGGCCTGCACAGCGCACCCGCGCTGAGCTGGATCCCCGCGGTGCGGCGGCCGTTCCGCGTGCTTGACGGCGCCGGTCACCCGACGCACGTCGCGCTCACGTTCGACGACGGCCCGGACGCCGTCAGCACGCCGCGCATCCTCGACGAGCTCGACGCCCTCGGCGTGCGGGCCACGTTCTTCCTGCTCGGCGAGAACGTGCTGCGCGCACCCGACGTCACGCGCCGTCTCGTCGCCGACGGGCACGAGGTGGCGCTGCACGGCTGGCACCACAAGAACAGCCTCCGTGTGCGGCCGCGCGCGCTGCGGGCATCGCTGGTGCAGGCGCTCGACGCGATCGAGAGCACGGGCGGCGTGCGGCCCGCGCTCTACCGCCCCCCGTACGGCGTGGTTACGCTCGGCACGCTGCTCGCCGCGCGCTCGCTCGGCCTCACCACCGTGCTGTGGGGCGCGTGGGGGATCGACTGGGCGCCGACCGCGACCCCCGCCTCGGTGCGGCGCGCGCTCGCCCCGGACCTCACCGGTGGCGTGACGGTCCTGCTGCACGACAGCGACTGCACGTCCTCGCCCGGCTCGTGGCGCTCGACGCTCGGTGCGCTCCGCCCGTTGGTCGAGGAGCTGCGGGGGCGTGGCCTCACCGTCGGTCCGCTGCGCGACCACGGCGTCGATCCCGCGAAAGTGCCGGTCCCTACGGCGTGACGACCTGCGCCTCTTCCTGATCCACACCAGAGTGGTGCCGTGATCCTCGCCGGGGTGCTCGCCGTCGGCGCGGCGCTGTGCTTCGCGGTGTGCTCCGTGGTGCAGCACCGCGAGACCGGCTACGTCGAGCAGACCGGTGTGCGGTTGTTCATGCGGCTGCTGCAACGGCCGTGGTTCCTCGTCGCGGTGCTCATCGAGCTGCTCGGACTGGTGCTGCAGTCGCTCGCGCTGGGCGTCGGGGCGCTCGTGCTCGTGCAGCCGCTGCTCGTCACCGGGCTGCTCTTCGCGGTGCCGCTGTCGGCCGCGGTCGACAAGCGGGCGGTGGCGGGTGTCGAGTGGTGGGGTGCGCTGGCGACCGTCGTCGGCCTCGCGGTGTTCCTCACCACGGGCTCGCCGTCGAAGGGCGGGTACACCTACTCGTTGTCGCGGGCGTGCGCGGTGGGGATCCCGCTCATCGCCCTCGCGACGGTCGCCACCGTGTGGGCGCAGCTGTGGCGGGCGGCGCGCGGCATCCTGCTCGGTCTCGCGAGCGGCGTGCTCTACGGGACGTCCGGCGGGCTGCTCAAGGTCGTCGTGCACCGGCTGGGCGACGACGGCTTGGGGGGGCTCGTGCACTGGGAGACCGTCGTGCTCGTCGTGATGGGTGCGGCGAGCGTCGTCACGACGCAGAGCGCGTTCCAGGCCGGCGGGCTGGGGGCGCCGCTCGCCGTGCTGACGCTGGCCGAGCCGCTCGCGGCGGTGCTGGTCGGCTCCACGGTGTTGCACGAGCGGCTGGCCAGCTCGGTGACCGACGTCGTCCTCGAAGCCATCGGCGGTCTCGTCGCCGCGGCGGGGGTGGTGCTGCTGTCGTCGTCGCCGAGCGCCCGGTTGCGGGTCGCCACGCCGTAGTCGGAGCCGGTGACCCGGCGGCGCAGCGACTACGCGGTCGACATCGGCTTTGTGGCCGCCGGCGGACCTGTTCAGCCGCCACATGTCCGATGTCGACGAGGGGTGTGGGCGTCAGTCGGGTGGGAGGCCGAGCTGGCGCAGGCGGGCGGCCCGCAGCGGCGCAGCGGGGTCGGGCCGGCCGAGGTCCGGCAGCGGCGCCCCGGTGGCGGCGGCGAGCAGGTGGTCGGCGAGCGCCGGGTTCTGCGCGAGCACGGGCCCGTGCAGGTAGGTCGCCACGACGTGGCCCCGGCCGAGGTCGCGCACCCAGCCCTCGGCGGCGTCGGGCGTGCCGTTGCCGACCGCCATGCCCACCCCGCCGACGACGGTGCCGAGGGGTCCGCCCGCGTCGTCGACGGTGTCGACGCGCACCGACCGGCCGCCGTGGTTCTCGTAGCCGGTCAGCACCGGCAGGTGGGCCAACGCCCCGGTGGCGCGCACCGCGAGGTCGCCGACCGCGCGCGGCGGCACCGGCTCCGTGGGCGGGGCGAGAGACCGGCGCGTGCGCAGGGGGAGCAGGCCAAGACCGTCCTCCACCTCGCCGTCGCTGCCGACGAAGGACTCCCCGACGATCTGCAGGCCCGCGCAGACCGCCAGCACCACGGCGCCGCCCTCGACCGCCCTCGTCAGCGGACTGCCGTCGCGCAGGCTCTGCGCCGCGAGCGTCTGCGGCTCGTCCTCACCGCCCCCGAGCACGTAGAGGTCGCAGGAGGTGGGCAGTGCGTCGCCCGCCGGCACGTTGATGACCGTCGCGTCGATCCCGCGCCAGCGGGCCCGCGCGGCGAGCACCTCGGCGTTGCCGCCGTCGCCGTAGGTGCCCAGCAGCTCCGGGTAGACGAGCGCGATCGCGATCTCGCTCACGCCCACCCCCGCCGACATCGGACTTGTGCCCGGTTGGGGGGCCTCAGATCTGCCACAACGCCGATGTCGACCGTCATGCGAGGCCGGTCTCGACGAGGAGGTCGCGGAATGCGGTGTAGGTCGCGAGCAGGTCGACCGGGGCGTCACCCGGCGCGGCCCGCAACGCGTCGGCGGCCGAGCCGAACGACGGCGCGTCGATGCCCGCGTAGGCGAGCCGCGTGCGCAGGTCCGCGGCGCGGTCGCCGTAGACGAGCACCGGCCGGTCGCCGAGCCGCTGCACGGGCACGTCCCAGATCCAGCTCGGGTCGCGCCCGTCGGCGGCGCGCGCGTTGAAGCCGATGACCATCGGGCGCGCGGGGGCGGCTTCGAGCAGCTCGATCATCTCGACCCAGCCCGCCGGGTTCTTCGCCAGCAGCAGCCGCGCGTCGCGTCCGCCGAGGCGCACGGTCTCGTAGCGGCCGGCGACCGCCTCCACCTGCTCCATCGCGTGCAGCGCGGTGCTGATGTCGACGCCGAGCTCGCGCGCGGCGGCCGCGGCGATCGCCGCGTTGGCGACGTTGCAGCGGCCGGGCAGGTGCAGCGCGATGTCGTGCCGGGCACCGTCGACGACGAGCTGCGTGGGGCCGCCGACGTCGATGGTCGTCTCCGGCCGCTCGAGCCCGCACGCCGGGCACCACCACCGATGCGCGTCCCGGCGCAGCAGCTGGGCGCACCGCGGGCACACCATCGCGTCGGCGGTCCACACCTGGCCGGCGCCGACCCACGTGGTTGCGCCGAACCCGTCGGCCGCCCACACGACGAGCGGATCGTCGGCGTTCGCCACCGCGCGGGTGCCGGGCAGCTCGCCGCCCAGGGAGCGCCAGATGCCCGCGATGCGGCGGGTCTCGTTGGCGCGGTCGAGCTGGTCGCGGGACAGGTTGAGCAGGCAGGCGACCTTCGGCTGCGTGGCCCGCGCGACGCCGGGCAGGTGCAGCTCGTCGACCTCGAGCGCGGCCCGCTCCGCGTGCGTGGCGCTGGCGAGTGCGGTGATCACGCCGGCCGGCATGTTGGCGCCGCCGGCGTTCGACACCACGGGTCCTTGCGTCGCCAGCGCGGCCGACAGCAGGCGCGTGGTCGTCGTCTTGCCGTTGGTGCCGGAGACGGTTGCCACCGTGCGGCCGGTCGCGAGCTCGGCGAGCGCATCCGGCGCGAACCGCAACGCGACGGTGCCGCCGACGACCTCGCCGGCGCCGCGTCCGAGCCGGCGCGACGTCGCCGCGGCGAGCCGCCCCACGCCGAGCGCGGTCCGCGTCCGCAGCCTCACCTGCTCAACCCTAGGTGAGCCTCCTCGCGTGATCCGTTTCCCTGCTCGGGCCGGAGCCGGCACCGGAGAAGCGGATCACGAGGGAGGAGCGCTAGTGCAGGACCTTGACGCCGTGCTGCTCGAGCCAGACGAGCGGGTCGACGAGCTGGTCGTTGACGTGCACCTCGAAGTGCAGGTGCGGCCCGGTCGACTCGCCCTCGCTGCCGACGAGCGCGATGGGCTGGCCGGCGCGCACCGCTTGTCCGGGCGCCACGATGATCTTCTCCATGTGCCCGTAGACGGTCTGCACGCCGCCGGCGTGCAGCAGGATCACCTCGTTGCCGAACCCCTCGGCCGGACCGGCGTAGATGACGGTGCCGGCGCTCGCCGCGTAGATCGGTGCGCCGAAGGGCGCGCCGATGTCGATGCCCGGGTGGCCGTGCGGGTCGCGGCCGTTGTGCACGCCGAAGCCCTGCGTGATCGGGCCGATCGCCGGCGGCACCCACGTGAGCCGCCCGTCGCTGCCGACCGCCACGCGCAGCGCCGTCGCGGTGATGTCACGCGCGTCGGTGCCCAGCGCCTCCTCGGCGCGGGCCGCGGTGACCGCGGGGTCCTCGCCGGGTGCGGTGATGAGCAGGCCGCTGTCGGGGGCGAGGCCGAGCAGCGGGACGTAGGTCTGGTTGACGACGACCCCCACGCCGGGCAGGCCCACCGTCGCGTACGCACCGACGCGGAAGTCCCACGCCTTGGTCTTGTCGATGCCCATCGACGTCTCGCCGCCGAGCGGCACCGCCAGCGCCCGCGCGACGGTGTGCGCGACGGCGACGTCGCCGCGGGCGAGCGACTGCCACAGCGGCGTCGACTCGGCCGTGCCCTTCGGCGCGTAGGAGCGGAACGTCGACGGGTTCACGCCGATCGCGGTCGTCGAACCGCCGCCGAGCATCACGTGACCGGTGGCGACGAGCGTCGAGTGCTTCGCGCCGGTCGCCTTCACGATCGTGGCGATCTGCTGCTGCGTGAGCGGCTTGCTGCTCTGGATGAAGACGTCGGGGTTGATCCGGTGGATCAGCGGTGAGACGTGGGGCTGCTTCAGCGCGAGCGCGTCGTGGGTCTGTGCCGGGCTCAGCGCGGCGGCGCCGGGCAACACGGTGCTGATCGCCGCGAGCGGCGCCGGCGACGTGCTCGACGGTGCGGTCGAGGTCTTCGTGGCGGAAGCGGCGCGCGCGTGACCGCCGGCGCTGCAGCCGGCGGCGCTCACCGCGGCGGTCGCGACGAGCGCGACGACCGCGAGGCGGGCGTGGGGCATCAGTGCTCCGTCAGATCTCGGGGAAGAGGTTCGGCTGGACAACGACCGCCGCACAGCGACGTGACGCGGCACCACCCGAACGGCCTGGCGTAGCCGCGATTCTGCCGGAGATCCGTCCCGGATGTCAGGATTGCGACCTCCGGCCGCGGTCCCGGGTCTCGGCCACCGCCGCACGCTCGGCCTGCTCCTCGGCCTGCTCCGCCGCCTCCGCCGCCGCCCGATCCCGAGCCAGCTCCGCGAGGATCTCCTCGACGTCGACCTCGGGCTCCGGCTCCGGCGGGTGCAGCCGGCGCTGGCGCCGCCGCCACAGCAGCCACGCGACGAGCCCGGCGACGATCACCCCGAACGCGTAGAGCGAGTAGCGCGAGAGCAGGTGGTAGACGTGCTTCCAGCTGCGGCCCGCCTGATCACCGAGCAGCACGACCGTCGTCGCCCAGAGCGCGCCGCCGACGAAGTTGGCGACGGCGAAGCGCACGTAGGGCATGCCGGACATCCCGGCCAGTCCGGGCACCAGCGCGCGCAGCGCGGCGGTCCAGCGGCCGACGATCACTGCCTTCGCACCCATGCGCTTGATCGCGTCGCGACTCTTCTGCAGGTGCTCGTCCGGCAGCAGCCGGTGCGGGATCTTGCGCAGCAGCTGGTAGCCCCAGCGCTCGCCGACGAAGAAGCCGATCTGGTCGCCGAGCACCGCGCCGGCGATCGCCGCGACGAGCACCACCGCGAGCGGGACGTGAGGAGCGCCGTCGATGCCCCCGGAGGCGATGACGCCGCCGAGGAACACCGCGATCTCGCCGGGGAACACGACGCCGAGGAACACCGACGCCTCGAGGAACGGGCAGAGGAACACCAGCAGCACGGCCAGCCAGCCGGGCACGACCGAGAACAGGTGCTCGATCCAGTGCTCCACGGACGGAGCCTAAGAGAGCCCCGCCGCGCGACCCCCGCCCGGACCTCGCAGGCTCCCGCGAGTTCTGCCAAGATCCGAGACGTGCCGCACTCCGCGCTCGCACTCGCCCGGTCCGGCCCGGACTGGACGGGGGCCGACATCGACCTCGACGAGCTCGAGGACCTCGACGCCGTCGTCGACGCGTTGCGGGACCGCTTCGACTCGGGGACCGTCGTTCTGCTCGTCGAGGAGGACGACGAGTGGTGCGGCATCGTCCGGCTCGAGGGCGACGACGACGTGCGCGTGTTCGTCTCCGACGGCCGCGTCGTCGAGATCCCCGGTCTCGCGCAGCGGTTCTTCGAAGACGCGCTCCCGCCCATCGCGCCGCTGTCCCTCGACGACGACGACGAGGCTGCCGGTGACGATGACGATGACGACGACACGGGCCTGCCCGACATCGAACCGGTCGGTGACTCCGACCTGCTGAGCGACCTCGGCACGAACAGCGCCCAGCTGCTCGGGCTCTGCGCCGAGGAGGGTGTGCTGCCGTCCGACCTCATCGCCGCGGTGGTCGAGGCCGCCGGGGCGGGCGACGTGCTGGAGAAGCTGCGTCCCGCGTGAGGCGCTGAGCAGCGTGGCGTCGCTCGAGTCGGCGATGCGCTTCGCCCTCGACGAGGCGGAGGCCGCGCTCACGACCGACGACGTGCCGGTCGGTGCGGTCGTCATCGACGGCGAGGGCACGGTCGTCGCGCGCGGGCGCAACCGGCGCGAGGCCGACGGCGACCCGACGGCGCACGCCGAGGTCGTGGCGCTCCGGGCGGCCGCGGCGGCCCTCGGGTCGTGGCGGCTGTCGGGCTGCACGCTCGTCGTCACGCTCGAGCCGTGCGCCATGTGCGCGGGGGCCATCGTGCTCGCCCGCGTGGACCGGGTCGTCTACGCCGCGGACGACCCGAAGGCGGGCGCGGCCGGATCGGTCTGGGACCTGCTCCGCGACCCACGCGCGAACCACCGGCCGGAGGTCATCCGCGGCGTGCTGGCCGACGAGGCGGGCGAGCTGCTCCGCACCTTCTTCGGCTCACGACGAGGCCCCGTCCAGCCCGACCGGTAGCCTCGTCGGCGGTGGAGTGTCCGAGCGGCCGAAGGAGCACGCCTCGAAAGCGTGTGACGGGGCAACCCGTCCGTGGGTTCAAATCCCACCTCCACCGCCAAACGCCAAGCCGCTGATCTGCGGTCTTTGCTCCGTGATCACCGGTGACGCGGACCGTTGATCACAGAGCCGCACACGCGGGCATCCCGCTGACGGCACAGTGGTGACGTGAGACGGCGATGGCGCGCCCGTAGCGCGATGGCCCCGCCGGTCGTGGGTGGTCTCGCCGTGCTAGTCCTCGCCGCCGGCGTCGGGTACGCGGTCGCGGATCCGCGGCCAAGCTTCGCGCCCGCGCAGGGCGGTGTTGTCGGCGTTCCCACGAACGCGCAGCACCACGTGCTCTGGGTCGCGATGCCGCTGCAGTTCACCGGAACGTCGAGCATCACGATCGACTCCGTCCGCCTCGGCCCGCACGCCCACGGGGTCCGCCTGGTGAAGGTGGTCGGCATCGACCAGGCCGAGGTCGCGGCCGACCTGCACACCTCCGGCGCGCACTACGACCAGGGATACGGCGACCCGACGGTCGCCGGGCCGCGCGCGGGCGAGCACTTCCACCCCGTGACCGGCTGGCGCCTTTCTGCCAACAGCGACCCCGACGTGACCGCGGAGGTGCTGCTCGTCGTCGACGTCCCCTACGGAGCCGGTGACGACGTCGAAGGGGTCGCCACCGACGGGATGTGCGTCCACTGGCACCACCGCCTGTGGAGCGGCACCGCGCACACCGGCCGCATCGAGCTCGAATACGCGCCACGAAGCGCCGGACCACTGGGACCCCACTACGTGCCGCGGCCACCCCAAGACGGCTGCTGAGTCGCGCAGGCTCCAGGTGAAGTCAGGTGCTCCGCGAAGTGATCACGAGCTCCGCGATCATGGTGTGTCGGGTCCCGGTGCAGACCTTCCCGCTCGCGAAGACGATGCGTGCCTGTCCGAGCGCAGCGTGGTGCGGGATTGCGAACCTCACCCGGATGCCGTGGCGTAGCGGCGCGACCAGCGGGGTGCGACGGCCGGCGTGGTCGACGAGGTTGAGGGTGACAGATGTTCGTCCGGGAGCGCCGTAGCAGGACGCGCGGAGGGTCACGACCTCGCCGCGACCTACGCGAACGGGGGTCACCACGCCGGCCGGCGCTGCCTTGACGATTGTCAACACCGTGCTCGGGGAGATCTGTCCGCCGTCGCCGTCCTCGCGGCAGAACTGCTGGACCCGCACGCGGACCTTTTGCGGTCGCATGGTCGCTGGGATCTTCAGCGCGTAGCGGTACGTCTGCTCACTGCTGATGTCGACGTTCACGTCGTACTGAGCGTTGACGAAACCGCCTGCGTAGGTGAAGTAGTCCATCTCTACGCGCGCGTCGCTGCAATCCGGGCTGCGACCGCTCACGATCACGGTTGACCCGTTCGTCGCGATCGTTCGGGAAAGGTGCGCAGTCAGCGGTGGATACGCCGCCGTCGCCGTCGAAGGGATGCCCGCACCCAAGCTCGCGACGATCGCGAACGCGGCAGCGCACACGGCGGCACTCCCAAACCGTCTTGGCACGGCGCTTCCGGCACGGCTGGACACCAGCTGAGTGTCCCTGCCACGTCGTGCACGGGGGCCAAGACGCCGCACTCGAGTCAGTGCCGAGAGCTCGCGAACGCGTAGGCACATCACAGGTGCTGGGACGATCTAGGTGTGCGGCCGTTGGAGGATCTGGTCGAGGTCGACGACCCGGCATGGCCCGTGCTCGAACGCCTGGTGCGCGAAGCTGCAATCCGCGTTCGCGTCCTCCGTGCTGATGCGACTAGAAGCCGCGCCTCGTTGTGGTGCCTGCAGGTGACCGCGCGGTCGATGCTGGGCGCGGTGGTGCTGCACACGGGCGGGCTCGTTGTGGACCACGGATGGCTTCGTCTCTATGGCGGCGGCAGCGCGGATCTGAAGAGCATCACCGAGGTCAATGGCTTTCCCGGCGATCCGGCCGGCTGGCACACCGAGCACGCGATGCTGGAGATCGGTCACGACGTGCTCGGCGGCCGGTGGGCGATGAACTACGGCGCGCTGCCCGGCGAGATCGGCAAAGCCTGCTACTGGGCTCCCGACACGCTTGACTGGCTCAACAGTCAGATGGGGCATCACGAGTTCATCGCATGGTGCATGAGCGACCGGCTAGAGCGCTTCTACGAAGCTCTGCGTTGGCCGGAGTGGCGGACCGCAACGTCCGAGCTGCGGCTTGACGAAGGCCTCTTCCTGTACCCGCCGGCTTGGAGCAGCGAGGGGCAGCAAGCGATCCGGGAGGGCACGGCCCGGCCTCGGGCTGTACCGATGGACGAAATTCGCGCAGCCAATGCCGAGTACGAACGCTCCCTGCAGGACGTCCGCGGACCAACCAGGGCCGAAGTACACATCACCGACGAGTGACCGCGCGAGAGCGGCTTCTACCTCGCGGCTGATTGATGCGACCAACCCGCTAGGGGCGGTGCTAGCGGCCGCCTGCGAGAGCATCGGCCGCAAAGCGCCGAACGGCCACGGTTCGACGGCCAGATAGGTACGGACGACTGCTAGGACGATGTCGCTGTTCGCCTTTGAGGGGTGCCATCGGCTCTGCATGTGCGCAGCGACCGCCGCGGCCAGCAGCGCCTCATCGGGTAGCGCGTCGCCTGCGATAGGCCGGCCCTGCACGCGCAGGCTGGGGCGGCCCCGTCGGTGTTGGGATAGTTCGTGCGGTGAAGCGTGGCAAACCGTGACGTTCGGCATGAGGTGGACATCAAAGGCCTCTCATTTGCTCTCATGTCGTGCGGCTGCCCGCCTACAGTTTTGAAGTGGGCCGACTGGCGGGGTGGGTGGCGATCGCGGGCGTGCTGATTGCAGCTTCGCCGATTGCGGTGTCTGCTGCGCAGCCGGGTGCGGTTCGTTCCTCCGATGCGGTTGCGGCACCTTCAGATGTGGTGTCGGGTCCCGTTGCGCCCGGGGTCGGGGCGCCTGTGGTCAACGCGATGAACGTGGCTGCGGTGCCGTTTTCGGTGACGCGCGCCGGGACGGTGTATGCGCAAGGCGGCAACGTGACGGTGAGCGGCGAAGCCGCCTCGGCAGGGACTGTGTCGCTTGACTTGAGGAGCCTGCCCGATGGGGTGGTGCGAGTGTGGGCGGCGGTCAAGTCGCCCTGCTGCGAGGTCGCCTCGAACCCGGTCTTCACGAGGAAGGACACGTCGGCGCCGACGATCCTGACGACCTCGCCCGAAGACGGTGCGACGTACAGCACGTTGGACCACCAGCTGATCGTGTCCCTCGATGAACCCGGGTCGGTCAACGCCGTTGTCAGCGACGGCACGTCGTCCTCGACCTACATCGGAGGAGGTGCTAGCCCGCTCAATGACGGATCGACCACGGCCCTGCCCGTCTGGGACGACCACGTAGGTACCTGGACAGCGACGTTGACCGCGAGCGACGGGGCTGGGAACACCACGACCGACGTCATCAGCTGGATCGACGTCAGCCCAGCCGCCGCTCAAGCGGGTCAGGACTGCGGGACTCTTCCATCTGGCACTACTACCTGGACGGCGACGAACGGTCCGCATGTGATCTGCCCAGCGGGGCTTGTTGTCCCCGTTGGAGCTGAGCTGAATCTCGACGCAAGTGCTGGGTCGTTCAGTGTCGTCGCCGCCGGGGAGGGGGGCATCTCGATGAGTGGTGCGGCGATAGTGACATCGAACACGGGCCCTTCCAACTCGATCACCTTCGACAGTGCGGACCCGTCCGCCGGCCCCGGGTCCTGGCGGGGCATCGCGTCGTTCAGCTCACAGGTTGCGCTTTCCTACGTCACCGTCTCCCACGCGGTCACGGGCATTTCGTCAACCGAAAGCAATGCAGCGTTGGACCACATCACCGTGAGTGCCTCATCGCAGGACGGCATCGATCTCAGCCAGGGAACGCTGACCAACTGCGTCGTCGACGACGCGGGAGCCGCGGGGATCGCTGGCGGGGCTGACATATCGGGCTGTCATGTCAGCAACGCTCACTTCGAAGGCATCGTCAACACCGGATTGATCTACAACAACGTCGTCGACGCCAGCGGCGTGGCGCAGCCAGTGCGACCAGCGATCGAAGACTGCGCTCCGCAGTCCTACGAGCAGCCGCCCGGCACCGTGCAGATGACCGGACCAACCGGACTCGACACGAACAGCGGCGGCGGCAACGGCTTGGATGCGATTGCCGTGTGCGGCGATCAGTCCGGAGGATTCACATGGGTATCGCCGAGCAACGAGCCGACCGAGCATCCACTTGGGTTTCTCAACCTCGGACTGGCGGTCAGCGGCGCGGGCACCGTCGTCATTCCGGCCGGTTCCGTCGTGAAGAGCGCGCTCGGTGCGTGGGATCCGAAGCACACGAAGGACCTTGGGTTGGATCTGTCTGACCAGGTGACTCTGGCGGCCGGACCCGGCACAGTGTTCACGGCGCTCGCGGATGATTCCGCAGGCCTTGTGGTGTCGAGGAGCGGCATCAGCGGCAGCCGGTTCGCACTTCCAGGCGCGTGGGCCGGTATCACCAGCGAACAGCCACTGGTACTGACGGACACCAGCGTCCGTTACGCCAGCGATGCGGTCACCACCACAAGCGCTGTCACCGTCACCGGCGTGACGATCTCAATGTCGCAGGATGGCCTTCGCGGTCCGACCGTCACGGCCGACAACATCGCGCTCACCGACATCACGAAAGACTGCATAGCGGGCGGTGCCACCCTCATCAACGACGCCAACCTCGAACGCTGCGGCCTTGATGGCATCGAAGCCGACGGTCCCGCCGATCTCGACAGCGTCCAGGTTGACGCTGCCCAACAGTGGGCGCTGCACCTCGAGAACGGCAACGACCCCCACGTCCATGATCTGACCGTCACCGACAGCGGGCACTTCCGCGAGTTCGACACACCTGTCTGGATCGATGCGGTGAACATGCAGATCGGAGTCGGCCACATCGACGGGATCACCGGCAGCGGCAACATCCTCGACGCCATGACGCTTCAGGGAACCCTCGTCTCCGACACGACGTGGGTGACGCCAGCACTCAGCACGACGACGGTGCCCCTCGGCTATGTCGCCGCCAACCTCACCGTGCACGACGCGACCCTCATGCTGCCGGCCGGAGCTGCCGTCATCGGAAACAGCATCATCCTCGATGGCGGAGAGTTGAACGCACCCCAGGGCGCCAGGTTCTTCAACGTCGGCGTGACCCCGGCAACGTTCAACATCTACGGAACCGATGACGAGCTGGGCCACCCACCTACTGTCGCGATGCACGGCGTGACATGGGACAACACTGCACCGGCCTACGCGACCAAGCCCGCATACGCCGGTGGCCTAACGATCTCGAGCGCGAGCGGGCAAGGCACCATTGACGTCACGGACAGCGAGCTGCCCGGCGTCACCTCGTCCGGCGTCGCGATCACTCTCACCGGCGACACCGTCGCCGGCTCCGCAACCGACTGGAGCACCGGACACGCGATCAGCGCTGCCATCTCCATCACGGGCGGAAGCGCTGTCATCGCAAGAACGCTTAGCTACGGAGGCGTGCGGGTCTCCAACGCCACACTCAGCGGTAGCTGCGACAGCATCACCGGGCAGCCGGCGCTCGCCGTGACCGGAACACTGCCAGTGACAGTGACCGACAGCGATTTGCACCGTGGCGGCTCCGCACCCCCGGTCCCATTGCTGACTACCGACGCTTCCGTAGACGCGCGTCGCGACTGGTGGGAGCCGGCCGGAGGTCCTCAAGCCGGAGACATCGACCATCCCGAACTCGTCAACGACACCGACTACCTCGACCAGCGCTACCCCAACCCCGTTGCTACCGCCGCCATATCCGACAGCAACACCGCGGCAAACGGCGACTTCCTACCAGGACAGATCAGCGCAACCCTCACAGTGGATCGCCTGGTCAACACAAGCATCCCCATGCAGGTCTTCCTGCACTACGACGACGCCGATCACCTTGTCAACGGCGCCTGGATCGACGAGCACACATGGCAAGGCACCTACAACCTGGCCGCCGAACCTCACGACGGAGGCGGGTACCTCACGGCGAGCAACGGACGCGGATGCGTCAACGACCCCTCACACAACCAGATCGTCACCTACAACACCTACTACCCGCTGCGCGCAGCACCTTCGACCACAGCGCAACCGGCTAGTCCAAGCACCGGACCGCAACCACCGTCGGCCCCAGCAAAGCTCACGATGACCCTTTCAGGCGGACGGCTCATCCACGGCCTGCGCGTGGCCTCACACGGTCTGACCATCGCGGGCGGCGCAAGCGGCGTCAGCTGCGTTCGCCTGCAACAGCAGATCAAGAAGCGCAATGACTGGCGCACCACCCACACCAGCACGTGCCACGCGCCTCGCGGTGGCCGGCTGGAACCCTGGGCATTGCATCTAGCCCCAGGCAGCTACCGAATCCGCCTCACTGCACAAGTCATCGCCACACCCTGGCAACGAGTCTCTGCCACACGGTGATCGGGGCGAGGAGCGTCGCGAGGACGACCCGAGCGACCCGAGCCAGGAGTAGTCACACCACCACCGGCACGCACGCTCACGGCGCCTCGCTGCCGCGGCTTCCCCGCATGCGCGAGATGCGCTCGGGGCGGCGGTTCGTCGGTCAGGAGGTGAACTCGGCCGTCCGTCGGCTGAAGCGCCACTCGCCGCCGCGCTGGCGCAGCTCGTCGGTGTAGCGGCCCACCATGTGCACGGCCCAGCCGGCCTCACCACGGAACAGGAACACGACGTCGCTCGTCGCGCTCGCCTCGGTCTCGCTCCACGAGGTGATGTGCGTGTTCAGCACCAGGTGGCGCTGCGCGCCGCGCGGCTTCCACTTCGTGTAGGCCGCGCGCAACGCGTCCTCGCCTTCGTGCGCGCCCATGCCGGCGAGGTCGATGCTCGCTTCGGGCCAGAACGTGGCGACGACGTCGTCGACCCGGCCGTCGTCGAGCGCGTGCGTGTAGGCGGCGATGGTGTTGCGGACGCTCTCGGCGACCTCGGCGAACGACATCAGTACCCCAGGTCGCGGACGGGCTGCTCGAGCGGGTTCACGTTCACGTGCTGCAGTGCGGGCAGCAGCTTGTCGTAGCCGAGACCGGCAAGGAAGCCGTCGACCATGCGCTCGAAGTTGATGACGCCGCCCTCGGCCCGCTCGGACAGGCGCATGAACTCGAAGCCGCGCGCGTGCAAGCCCTGCTGCTGGCGCGGCAGGTTGGAGAAGTCCTGCGCGGGGATCGGCGGCCAGCGCGGGTCATCGCACTCCCACACCTCGGGCTCCGGCAGCTTCTCGCGCGGACCGTCGGGGAAGCGGGTGAGGCTCCAGATCTCCATCAGCGTCTCCTCCGGACCGATCGGCCGGAAGCGGTACGCCGACGCGCTCGAGTACATCGGCAGCACGAAGAAGTGCGGGAAGCCGTAGACCATCGGCTCCGCGATGCGCTGCTCCTCGATCGCGTTGAGGTCGGGGATGTCATGCTCGTTGTCGCGGTGCCACGCGACGACCGCGTCGTTCAGCGTGCGCTGCCACAGCGCCATGACCTCGAGCGGGTCCTCGGGCAGCTCGCCGGCGAGGAACTCCGAGCGCAGCCCCTCCGCGACCTTCACGTCGTTCGCGTGCACCATGCCGGCCATGCCGTCGCTCATGACGTGCAGGTAGTGGATCTCAGCGTCGAGCCAGGCCGCGGGGTCGAACGGCCGGCCGCCCCGCGGCGGCAGCCGGCCGGGGATGCGCAGCTGCGGGTGAGCCTCGAGCACGTGGTACTGCTCCTGGAACGCCTCCTCGGCGAGCTTCCAGTTCACCGGCAGGCGGCAGGCGTACCACCACTCGGCCTGCAGCGATTCGATGTGCCAGGCGTCGAGGATCGTCGCGGCCGGGCCGAGGTAGTCGCGCAGCGGCGGTGCGCTGCCGTCGAGGTTGATCCAGGCGAACCCGCCCCACGTGTCGCAGCGCACCGGCGTGAGGTCGAGCTCGCCGTCGACCAGGTTGTGCTCGCTGAACGTGCCCTTGCGGGTGACCGCGGTGTTCTTGCCCTCGGCGTCGTAGCACCAGCCGTGGAACGGGCAGGTGAAGCCGGACTCGCAGCGTCCGCTGCCCTGCGCGATGCGCACGCCGCGGTGCCGGCAGGCGTTCTGGAACGCGCGGACGCTGCCGTCCTCGGCGCGGGTGACGACGACGGACTGGTCGAGGATCTCGTAGGTGATGAAGTCGAACGGATCGGGGATCGCCTCCAGCCGCGCGGCCATCTGCCACGTGCGCGGCCACAGCTGCTCGGCCTCGAGCCGGAAGAACCCCGGGTCGTAGTAGCGCTGCTTGGGCGCCTGGTCCGGGCGCTCGAGCGCGAAGGGGACCGCCACCGCACCGTCCCTTCCGTCCGGCCACGACGCCTCCTGGCGTTGTGGAACGATCGGTACAATAACGCGTCCGCCCGAGCCGAGCAGGGGTCTTGATGCCAGCCGACGATCTCGTCGACGTCCTCGTCGTCGGCGCGGGGGTCAGCGGCATCTACCAGCTGCACCGCGCCGTCGAGGAGGGCTTCACCGCCCGCCTGCTCGAGGCGGGCACCGGCGTCGGCGGCACCTGGTTCTGGAACCGCTACCCGGGCGCGCGCTTCGACTCCGAGAGCTACACCTACGCCTACCTGTTCAGCCAGGAGCTGTTCGAGGAGTGGGAGTGGAGCGAGCACTTCGCCGAGCAGCCCGAGATCGAGCGCTACCTCAACCACGTCGTCGACCGGTTCGACCTGCGCCGGCACATCACCTTCGGGGCGCGGGTCACCTCCGCGGTGTGGGACGAGACCACGGGCACATGGACCGTGACCGCCGGGGACGGCACCGTCGTCCGCGCGCGGTTCGTCGTATCGACCACCGGGGTCTTGTCGATCCCGTTCTTCCCGGACGTTCCCGGCCGGTCGGACTTCGCCGGGCGGCAGCTGCACACCGGACTCTGGCCGGCGGAACCGGTCGATCTCCGGGGCAAGCGGGTGGCCGTCGTCGGCACCGGGTCGAGCGGTGTGCAGATCGTCCCCGTCATCGCCGACGAGGTCGCGTCGCTCACCGTCTACCAGCGCTCGCCGAACTGGGCGACGCCGCTCAACAACTCGCCGATCACCGCGGAGGAGCAGGCGCAGCTGCGCGCCGGGTTCGCCGAGATGAAGCACATCCTCGACACCTCCGCCGCGGGCTTCCTGCACCAGCCGCACGACCGCAACGCCTTCGACGACACCGACGAGGAGCGCGCGGCCTTCTTCGAGCGCATGTGGGCGAGCCCCGGCTTCACCAAGCTGACGAGCAACTACCTCGACCTGCTGTTCAACGAGGAAGCCAACGACGCGTGGTGCGCGTTCCTCGCCGCGAAGATCCGCAGCATCGTGCAGGACCCGGTCACCGCGGAACGGCTCATCCCCAAGGACCACCGGTACGGCGAGCACCGCCCGCCGTTCGTCACGCAGTACTTCGAAGCGTTCAACAAGCCCAACGTCACGCTCGTCTCGCTCAAGGAGACACCGATGACGCGCATCACGCCGCAGGGCATCGAGACCACCGCGGGCCTCCGTGAGCTCGACGTCATCGTCTGGGCCACCGGCTTCGACTTCGGCACCGGCGCGCTGCTGCGCATGGGCATCGTCGGCAAAGACGGGGTCGTGCTGACCGACGCGTGGGCGGACGGCCCGCGCACCTACCTCGGCGTGCAGGCGAGCGGCTTCCCGAACCTGTTCTTCCCCGGCGGCCCGCACGCCGCGGCCGGCAACAACCCGCGCTACAACGGCGACCAGGTCGACTTCGTCACCGACCTGCTCGTGCACGCGCGCGCGGTCAGTGCCGACGTCATCGAGGTCGACCCGGCCGCGGAGGAGAGCTGGACTGCCATGGTCGACCGCGCGGCCGACCGCAAGCCGAGCTTCGGCAAGAGCAGCTACTACTTCGGCGCGAACATCCCGGGCAAGCCGCAGAAGTACCTGCTCAACTCCGCCGGCCGCCCGAAGCTGCTCGCGATGATCGCCGAGGTCAAGAGCTCGGAATACAAGCCCTTCCTCTTCACGAAGGCTTCGTCCCCGACTGCGTGATGTCAGACGGTGGCGATCGGGGTCAGGGGCGATCCGACGATGCCGGGCAGGCGCAGGGGTGGGGCGGTGAGCAGGAACCGGCTGCGGCCGAGCTCACGTAGCCGAGCAGCGAGGTCGTGGAGGAACCACATCTCCCCGAGCGGGACGCCGAGCTTGAACAGGCAGAGGTGGTGGATCGGCAGGAACGAGTGCCGGTCCTCGCGCTTGCGGTTGATGCCGAGCATCCCCTCGACCGCGTAGTTGTCGGCGACGAGCGCGGAGATCTGCGAGTCGGCGATCCACTCGAGCAGCGCGTCGTCGCGCGAGTCCAACCAGGCCGACATGCGGTGGATCCGCTGCGGGTCCGGGTTGCGGTCCATCGCCAGCACCTCGGTGGCGAAGCCGGTGTGCAGCAGCAGCATGTCGCCGGGCTCGACGACCACCCCGTCGGCCTCCATGACCTGGCGCAGCGTGTTCAGCCGCACGCCCTGCCAGTCGTCGCCCAGGTGGTGGCGCAGGTCGACGAGCACGCCGCGGCCCTGCACGCCGTGGAACGCCATGTGCTCCAGGCCGAGGTGGTGCGCGAACGAGCGGTGCCCGCTGCCGTCGCCCCGCGCGTCGTCGGACGGGCCGACGAGGTCGGTGCCGGCGCGGTAGCCGTTGTAGTAGACCGACTCCTCCACGCCGTCACCGTCGGCGTCGAACTGCGCGCCCACGTGCGCGAGCGAGTCCCACTGCGTGGAGTACTGCAGCGAGAGCGTGACGTTGTCGTCGGCCCACACGTCGATGAGCTTGGGGTCGCCCCAGTCCTTCATCTCGGCCATCGGGACGTTGAAGAAGACCGCCGGGTTGCCGTCCATGTCCTCGGTGGGCGCGAGCTTCGGCGGGTAGCGCCGCTGGTTGAGGATGGTGCCGCCCGGGAAGTCCAGCGGCAGCGAGAGGCAGAACGTCTCGCCCGTCTGCACCTCACGCACGCCCTGCAGCACCTTCTCGGGCGTGACGAGGTTGATGCGTCCCAGCTCGTCGTCGTCGCCCCACTCGCCCCAGGTCGACCCCTCGGGGCGCTGCTTCCACCGCTGTGCCATTGAGGCCGCTCCTGCTGGCGCGTAAGGTTGTACCGATCGGTCCAGCCGACGGTAGTGGAGGCACGGGGAGCATGGCGACCAACGACTTCGGACGGGACTGGGTTGTCAGCGGGGACGGGCACATCCTCGAACCGGTCGACCTGTTCAAGACCCGCCTCCCCGTCCACCTGCGCGACCGCGCGGTGTGGGAGGAGGACTTCGAGATCGAGCCGTGGGTCGAGAACGGCGCCACCGTCTTCCGCCGCCTGCACACCGCGGGGATGGAGGGCTGGACGGTCTCGCGCTACCGCCAGACCACCGGCCGCACGCCCGAGGGCGACCCCGACATGATCCTCGAGGACATGGACGAGGACGGCGTCGACGTGCAGGTCATGCACCCGAACCTCTCGCTGTTCGGCCTGTACTCCGACGACCACGAGCTGTCGATGGCGCACGCCCGCGTCTACAACGACTTCCTGCTCGAGCGCTACGGCGCCTACTTCCACCGGCTGTGCCCGACCGCGCCGATCCCGATCACCGACGTCGGCGACGCGGTCGCGGAGATCGAGCGCATCGCAGGCACCGGCCTGCGCGCGCTGCTGCTGCCGGCGACGCCGCCGACGCCGTACTACAGCCGCGAGCTCGACCCCATCTGGGCCGCGGCCTCGGCGAACGGGATGCAGATCTTCTTCCACACCCAGACCGGTGGCGTGAAGGTCAACGACCCGTCCACGACCACGCTCAAGGTCGTCATGGAGAACGCCGCGCAGGTCAACCAGCCCATGACCGAGAAGTCCGCGGCCAAGCGGATGATCACGCAGGCGATCTACAGCGGGCTCGTGCCGCAGCAGCTCATCTGCCAGCTCATCGGCGGCGGGGTGCCCGAGCGCTACCCCAACCTGCACTTCTCGCTCATCGAGTTCAACGCGAGCTGGCTCACCTCGCTCGTCGGGCAGATGGACAAGTGCTGGATCACCGGCATCGGCCAGGACGCCGACTGGTGGCTCGGCGTGTGGGACGACACCCGGCCGGCGAGCGACCAGCCCGGCATGGCGCAGCTGTTCCGCCTCAACGAGAAGTGGCCGTACCCGCTCATGCCGAGCGAGTACGTGAAGCGGCAGTTCCACGTGCAGTTCCAGGACGACCCCGTCGCGGTCGCCTGCCGTCACATCACCGGCCTGTCGACGGTGGTGTGGGGCAGTGACTACCCGCACGCCGAAGGCACCTTCCGCGGCAGCCGGCAGCTCATCAAGGAGCTGTTCGCCGGCGTGCCCGACGACGAGCGCAAGGCGATGCTCGGCGGCACGCTCGGTGAGCTGCTGGGCTACAAGGCGCCGGTGCCGGCCTGAGCGCGTTGCGCTTCGACGGCCGCGTCGCCGTCGTCACCGGGGCGGGGCGCGGCATCGGCCGCGCGTACGCGCTGCTGCTCGCCGCACGGGGCGCGCATGTCGTGGTGAACGACCTCGGCAGCTCGGCCGGCGGTGACGGGTCCGACGCCGGACCAGCAGCAGCGGTGGTCGAGGAGATCACCGCGGCCGGTGGTTCGGCGATCCCCGACGTGCACGACGTCTCGTGCCCGGCCGCGGCGGACGCGCTGATCGGCGCCGCGCTAGAGCGGTGGGGCCGCATCGACGCGCTCGTGAACAACGCGGGCATCATCCGCTTCGCCGGGCTGCCCGACGCCGACGCGGACAACCTCGAGGCGCACCTCGCTGTGCACGTGAACGGAACCTTCAACACCGTCCGCGCGGCGTGGCCGCACTTCACGGCCGCGGGCTACGGACGCATCGTCAACACCACGTCGTCGGGCGTGTTCGGGCTGCCGGTGAACCTCGCGTACGCGACCGCGAAGGGCGGCATCATCGGCATGACGCGGTCGCTCGCCGTCGCGGGCGAGGCGGCCGGCATCCGCGTGAACGCCATCGCCCCGGCGGCGTCCACCCGCATGGGCGCCCGCAAGAAGGGTGACGACCCCGAGATGGACCCGGCGCTCGTCGCGCCGATGGCGGCCTACCTCGCGCACGAGTCCTGCCCGGTGACCGGCGAGGTCTACACCGCGGGCGCCGGGCGCTTCGCGCGGCTGTTCCTCGCGACCACGCCCGGCTACGTGCAGACCGCCCCGACCGTCGAGGACGTCGCCGCGCACTGGGCGCAGATCAACGGCGAGACCGGCTACACGGTGCCGGCGAGCCTCATCGACTGGTCGGCCCAGCACCTCGCCCACCTCGACGAGCGCTGAGGCCGCACCTCCCGCACAGCCGGGGCGATCTGGTCGGCGTCGCGGCTGCCAGCGGGCCGGCCAACGACCTGGTCCGGACTGACCAGATGCGCTGACCCGGGTCACGGAGACGACGTGGTGCCTTCCGACCGACCTGACCCGGAGCTCTTCGTCTGACCGTGAACCACCGCCGAGCATCAGGGAGCCGCGCCTGCGGCTCGCAGCGCCGCACACCAGCGGCTCGACCTGAGGAGGATCGCGATGGGCACCCACGCGATGGAAGCACGTCAGTCCGGACGCTTCACCAAGAAGCGGCTCACGCTCGCGGCCGCCGTGACGGCCGCAGCCAGCACCGTGCTCGGGGCCGGCATCTACGCGAGCTGGACCAGCACCGACCAGATCTCGACCGGCACGTACAACGCGGCGACGGTCGGCAGCTCGTTCACCGACACCGGCACGAATGCGTTCAGCACCGCGGTGGACAACATGGTGCCCGGTGACACGACCGTGCACTACACCGATCTGAAGAACGCCGGCAGCGTCACGCAGCAGTTCACCGGTTCGGTCACGAGCGTCGGCGACCTCGCGGGCCCGGGTGGGCTCACCGTGGCGATCGAGCGCTGCTCGGTTGCCTGGGCGGCTGACGGCACCTGCGACGGGACCGCCACGTCAGTCCTCGACGCGACCCCGACGTCCGACGCGCCGTCCATCACCTACGGGCCGATCGCGGCATCGGTCTCGATGCACCTCAAGGTGACCGTGGCCCTGCCGTCGGACGCTCCGACGGCCCTGGCGGGCACGAACGGCACCGTCACCATCAACGAGGTCGCGGGCATCGCCTCGACCGGCTCCGACCGCTCGGCGGGCTGAGCTCCCTCCCCTTGGGGCCGGGCGTCGCGCCGACGCCCGGCCCCACCTCAACGTTGATCGGAGTCGTCGTGCGCAAGGTCCTTCACGTGTTCCGCACCGTAGCCCTGGTGCTGGCCGCGATGTACGGCCTGACCGTCGTGGGGATGGCCGTTGCCGTGCGCACCGGTCACGTGCGCTGTCTGCGGGTGCTCACCGGATCCATGAACCCGGTGATCGCGCCGGGCTCCCTGGTCGTCGGCACGCCGGTAGCGGCCGCCGACCTCCGCGTCGGTGAGGTGATCATGTTCCAGCCGCCGCGGCCCTACGCGACCCCGAACGGGGACCCGATCGTGCACCGCGTCGTCGACGTCGTCGCACACGGCAACCAGCTGGCGCTCCGGACCCGCGGTGACGCGAACCCGGTCGACGACCCCTGGACCATCGACGCCACGCACGCCAGGCTCTACCGGGTCGCCTTCCACTCCGTTCCGGCCGGGTTCCTCGTCGGCGCCGTGCGGCGCTGGGGCAAGGCCGAGCTGGCCGTGGTGCTGGTGATCCCGCTCTGGCTGATGGCCATGACGCGCGTGCTCGGCACGCAGACCGCGGCGCTCGACATCAGCCGGAACGCAGCTCGCGCGTGAGGACCTCGCCGCTGGTCGCGCGCGAGGGCTGACCCCGTCCCTGTCGCGCTCAGCCGCTCTTGCGCACCGCCTTGTTGCGCTCGATCGCGTCGTCGATCGCGTCGATCGCCGCGGCCGCTCCGAGCGCCTCTTCCTGCGCCTCGAGCGCCTTGGCCTCCTGCGTCAGCGCGTCGGCGCGTGCCGCCCGCTCACGCCGCTCGATGGCCTTCTCGTGGGTGGACTTCGCGTCGCGGGCGAGCGCTTCCTTCTTCGCGGCCTTCTTGCGCGCCTCGGCCTCCTTGCGCTCGGCGTCGCGCTCGATCTGCTGCTCGCGCTGCTCCACGCGCTGCGCGGCCTCGCGGCGCTGCCGCTCCACCTGCTCGCGCCGCTCGGTGAACTCCTCGCGCGCCTCCTGGCGCTTGGTCTCCGCGAGCGCCTCGAGCTGGGCCGCCTTCTGCAGCTCGGCGACCTTCGCCTCGCGCACCCGGCCGAGCTCGAGGAGCACGTCGTCGCGCAGCAGCGCGCCCGCCTTGGTCTCGACGGCTGCTTCGAGCCGCTCGAAGACGAGGAACGGCGGCCACTGCGCGTCCTCGCGTCGGCCCGTCACCTTCGCGACGGCGTTGAGGGGCAGCCGGGCAAGGGACAGGTAGCCGGTGATGACGGTGCGTGGGAGAGCCTGGACGTTCACGCCTTCTCCTCGGTGATCTCGTCGAGCGCCTGGGCCGTCTCCTTGGCGCGGGCGGCGGCCGCCTCGATGCGCGCGGCCTCCTGCTGCTCCTCGGTCAGCTCACGGGCAGCGGCCTGCTGCTTGCGCGCCAACGCGTCCTGCTCGGCCGCGGCCTGCTGCTCCGCGATCCTCTCCTTGCGCTGCGCCTCGGCCTTGACCTCGCGCTCCGCCGCGGCCTTCTCGACCGCGATCTCCCGCTCCCGCTTCTCGGCCAGCTCCTCGGCTTCGAGGCGGTGACGCTCCACCTCGATCTCGCGCTTGCGGGCGGTGACAGCGGCCTCTTCCTGCTCGCGCTGCGCCTCCTCTTCGAGCTTCGCGGCGTCGACGGTGAGGCCGGCCTTCGCCTGGTGGAGCTCGCCTTCACGTTCGAGGTCCTCGTTGCCGAGGACGGCTCCGGCCGCCTTCTTGGCGGTGCCCTTGAGGCGGTCGATCAGCGCCGTGGACCGGCTGGGCTGAGACATGCGTTCACTCCTCGTGACATCACGCGGTTGGTTCGTGTGCTGTCAGCCGTACCCGCGGGTGGGTGCCGGCACGCCGCCGTTCCTGCGGGTGTGACCGAACCCTCAGGCAGGGTTGTCGATCACAAGCGTCAGACGGTGCGCAGCTCGCGCTTGAGGACCTTGCCGCTGGGGTTGCGCGGCAGCGCGTCGATGAAGGTGACGTCCTTGGGGACCTTGAACTTGGCGAGGCGTTCGCGGCAGTGCTCGGTGAGCTCTTCGACCGTCGCAGTGACCCCGGCGCGGAGCACGACGAAGGCCACGGGCACCTCGCCCCAGCGCTCGTCGGGCCGGCCGACCACCGCGGCCTCGAGCACCGCCTCGTGCTCGTAGAGCACGCGCTCCACCTCAGAGCCGGCGATGTTCTCACCGCCCGACACGATCATGTCCTTCAGCCGGTCGACGATGAACAGGTAGCCGTCCTCGTCGCGCACGCCGACGTCGCCGGTGTGGAACCAGCCGCCGGCGAACGCCTTCTCCGTCGCCTCGGGATCGCGCCAGTACCCCTTGAAGACCTTGGGTCCGCGCATGACGATCTCGCCGCGCTCGCCCGGACCGACGGAGCGGCCGTCCTCGTCCCAGACGTCGAGCTCGAGGTGCAGGCACGGGCGCCCCACGCTGCCGAGCTTGGTGACGATGCTGTCGCGGTCGAGGAACGTGTCGCCGGACACCGTCTCGGTGAGTCCGTACGCGTCGGCGAACCACGCGGACGGGAACGTGCGCTGGATGCGCTCGATGAGCGGGATCGGCATCTTCTCGCCGCCGTTGATGATGACGCGCACCGACGAGAGGTCGCGCTGCTCGACGTCCGGCAGCGCCATGATCGCGTTCACCATCGCGGGCGCGAGCCACACGGTGGTCACGCGCGAACGCTCGAGCTCGTCGACCACCGCCGCGGCGTCGAACGCGCGGTGGATGATGACGGTCGCTCCCGCGGCGATGAGCGAGGTCGTGGTCAGGTCGAGCGCGCCTACGTGGTACAGCGGGCCGCACGCGAGGCCGAGGTCGTCGCGGGTGAAGCCGAACTCGACGAGGTGCGCGAGGTTCTTCCACGCGAGGTTCGCGTGCGTCAGCATCACGCCCTTCGGCCGCCCGGTGGTGCCCGACGTGTACATGAGGCGGTGCACGTCGTCGGCCCGGCACAGCGCCCGGGGGACGGACGCGGCGGCGTCGCGCAGCGCCGCGATCGGTGTCCAGTCGCGGCCGGCCGCCGTGGTGCAGAAGCGGGTGAGATCGAGGTCCTTCGTCGCATCGTCGGCGAGCGGCACCATCGCCTCGTCGCACATCAGCGCCTTCGCCTGCGAGTGCTCGAGGATGTAGCGCACCTCGGGCGCGGCCAGCCGCCAGTTGATCGGCATGGCGGTGGCCCCGAGGTGGTTCGCCGCGAAGATCGTCTCGAGCATCTCCGGGCAGTTGTAGGAGAGCAGCCCGACGACGTCGCCCACGCCGACGCCGCGCGCGTGCAGGCCGGCCGCCAGCCCCTCGACGCGCTGCTGCATCTGCCCGTACGTGATGGTCGCGCCCTCGAAGACCGTCAGCGGCTGGTCGGGCCGGCGGGCGGCGTGGTGCGCGAGGACCGCGGCCCAGCTCACGTCGGCGTGCATGGCCGGCGCCGGGAGCCCGGCAGCGGGCCGATCGGAGGTCGTGCGGGCGTCCACGTGCGAGAGTATGTACCGACCAGTACAACGGGGAGGCGCGGGTGGCGGCGATGCCGCAGGCGGACGGCGGGAGCCGCCGCAGCGCGAACTGGGCCACGCGTCGCGACGCCATCGTCGACACGTCCGCGCGCGTGTTCGCGCAGAACGGCTACCACGCCACCGGCATCAACGAGCTCTGCGCGGCGAACGAGCTGGGCAAGGGCGCGCTGTACCACTACATCGGTTCGAAGGAAGAGCTGCTCGCGGCCATCCACGACCGCGTGATGGACGAGGTGCTCGCGAGCGGCGCGCGCGTGGCGGCGTCGTCCGGCACGCCGTCGGAGAAGCTGGTGCAGCTCGGCGACGGGCTGATCGACATCATCACGCGCTTCCCCGACCACGTGTGGGTGTTCCTGCACGAGTTCCCCGCGCTGACCGGCGAACGGGCCGAGACGTTCCGCGAACGCCGGCGGGAGTACGAGAAGCGCGTCGAGACGGTGATCTCCGCCGGTGTGAAGGCCGGCGAGTTCCGCAAGGTCGATCCGCGGCTCACCACGCTCGCGTGGCTCGGCATGCACAACTACACGTACCTGTGGTGGAGGGGCGACCGCAAGCTGTCGCCCCGCGACATCGCGCAACGCTTCGCCGACATCTTCATCGACGGCATCCGCGCCTGACGGGCTCCGCGTCAGGGGGCTGAGTAGCCGCCGTCCACGACGAGGGCGGATCCGGTGGTCCACGCCGCGGCGTCGCTGGCGAGGTAGGAGTACGCGCCCACGAGGTCGCCCGGGGCGCCGAGGCCGAGCGGGTGCTTCGCCTGGATGTTGTCGATCGCCTCGGGCGGCAGGCCCTCGTGCATCGAGGACAGGAAGGTGCCGGGGCACACGCAGTTCACCCGGATGCCGTCCTTCGCGTACTCGACGGCGGCGACCTTGGCGATCGAGATGACGGCGGCCTTCGTCGCGCAGTACGGCCCGGAGTGCGACCACGCCGTCATCCCCGCCACCGATGCGGTCAGGATGATCGAGCCGGACCGCTGGGCGCGCATCACGCCGACGGCCGCGCTGATGCCGTTGACGGCGCCGAGCACGTTGACGCGGAACGCCTTCTCCCAGTCCGCCACGCCGAGGTTGTGGATGCGACCGCTTGGCGTGAGGATCCCCGCGTTGCTGATGAGCACGTCGAGCCGGCCGAACGCCTCCGTCGCGCGGGCCACGACGGCCTGCACCTGCGCGGGGTCGCCGACGTCCGCGGTGACGGTCTCGACCGGACCGCGTGCAGCAGGTAGTGCAGCGACCGTCGCGTCCAGCGCGGCCGCGGAGACGTCGGACAGCACGAGCGCGGTGTCCGGCTCGGTGGCGAAGCGCGCCGACAGCGCGCTGCCGAGCGACCCGCCGGCTCCCAGGATGACGACCGATCGCGTCATGCGAGCAGGTACCCCCCGTCGACGGACAGGACCGTGCCGGTCATGAACGCCGACGCGTCGGAGGCGAGGAACTGGTAGACGCCGGCGAGATCGGTGGGCGACCCCCAGCGCTTCTGCGCGGTGTGCGAGAGCACGCTGTCCTCGAGCTTGCTGTTCGCCTTCCACCCCTCGGCGAGGGGCGAGTCGAACCAGCCGGGCGCGACGACGTTGACGGTGATGCCCTGCGGCGCGAGATCGAGCGCGAGGCCCTTCGCCAGGCCGATGAGGCCGGCCTTGGACGCGCTGTACGCCGCAAGCCCCGCGCGCGGCCGCTCCCCGAGCACCGACCCGGTGAACACGATGCGACCGCCTTCACCCATCACGCGGGCCGCGGCACGCGCGCCGAGGAACGCGCCGGTGAGGTTCACCTCGAGGACCTGCCGCCACACGTCGGGCTTCGTCGCGCGCGGCCCGCCGAACACCGGCGAGATGCCGGCGTTGCCGATCCAGACGTCGACGCCGCCCCACTCCGCGACCGTGGCGTCGGCGACGGCTTCGTTGAACTCGGCGTCGGTCACGTCGCCGCACGACACGATGCTCGGCCCCGACAGCTCGGCCGCGACCTCCTTGAGGTCCTTCTCGGTGCGGGCGACGAGCGACACCTTCGCGCCGGCGTTCGAGAACGCGTGCGCGAGCAGCTTGCCGAGGCCGCGGCTCGCGCCGGTGAGCACCACCCGCTTGTCGCGCACGTCGCCGGGCGTCGGGAACGCGGCGGGGATCTCCATGCGCCGTGCCTCGCCTTCCCGCGCTCCCGGCGGTCGTTTGTACCGATCGTTACACTACACGCTTCGTGGGTCCGGAAACGTCGCCGTTCGGCGCCGACGACCTGCTCGAGATGCACCGGCGGATGCTCGTGATCCGCGCCTTCGAGCAGCGCGTCTCGGTGCTGTACCGCGACGGCGAGGTGCCCGGCTTCGTGCACGTGTCGGTCGGGCAGGAGGCGGCCGCCGTCGGCGCGTGCTGGCCGCTCGGACCGGCCGACGTCATCACCTCGACGCATCGCGGGCACGGCCACTGCCTCGCGAAGGGCCTCGACCCGCTCGGCATGTTCGCCGAGCTCATGGGCAAGGCCGACGGCACCAACCGCGGGCGCGGCGGCTCGATGCACATCGCCGACCCGGACATCGGCATCTTCGGCGCGAACGGCATCGTCGCCGCGGGCATCCCCATCGCGGTCGGCGCGGCGGCCGCGGCGCAGCTGCGCAGCAGCGACACCATCGCCGTCTCGTTCTTCGGCGACGGCGCCGTCGCGGCCGGCGCGTTCCACGAGGCCGTGAACCTCGCCGCGGTGTGGAAGCTGCCGGTCGTGTTCTTCTGCGAGAACAACGGATTCGCGGAGTTCTCGCCCACGGCGACGCAGCACGCCGCACCGCTGGAGAAGCGCGCGGCCGGCTACGGCGTCGGGTACGCGGCGGTCGACGGCAACGACGTGGTCGCGACCGCGCGGCTGATGGCGGAGGTCGTGGCCGGTGTGCGTGCCGGCGGCGGGCCGGTCATCGTGGAAGCGTCAGTGCATCGCTGGCACGGCCACTACGAGGGCGACCCGCAGCGCTACCGCACCGAGGACGAACGCGCGGCCGGTGAGGCGCGCGACCCGCTGCTCGTGCACGCCGCGGTGCTGCGCGGCGCGGGCGTCGCGGACCGGGTCGGGCCGCTCGAGCTGGCGGTCGCGCGGCAGCTGGACGACGCCGTCGCGTCGGCACGCGCGCTGAGCGCGCCTGATCCGTCGACGCTGCACGACTACGTCGTGCGCGAACGGCCGGCGATCGCCGAGCCCGCGCCGGTCGCCGCCGACGCGCCGGTGTTCCGCACGATGGACGCCATCCGCACCGCGCTCGAGACCGAGATGGAGGCCGACGGGCGCGTGTTCATCGCCGGCATCGACGTCGGCGAGGGCGGCAACGTCTTCGGCCTGACCCGCGGCCTGCGCGACCGCTTCGGCGATCGCGTCCGCGACACCCCCATCTCCGAGACCGCCGTCGTCGGCCTCGGGGTTGGTGCGGCGATGGCGGGCCTGCGCCCGGTGGTCGAGCTCATGTACCTCGACTTCCTCGGCGTCTGCTTCGACCAGCTGCTCAACCAGGCGGCCAAGCTTCCGCTGATGACCGGTGGTCGGGCGCAGATGGGTCTCGTCGTGCGCACGCAGTTCGGCGCCGGACGGTCGTCGGGCAGCCAGCACTCGCAGAGCCTCGAGGCGCTGCTCGCGCACGTGCCCGGCCTCACGGTCGTCATGCCCTCGACCCCCGCCGACACCTACGGCCTGCTGCGCGCGGCGATCCAGGACCCGAACCCGGTCGTGTTCATCGAGAACCGGTTGCTGTACGGGATGAAGGGTCCGCAACCGGCGGCCGATCACCTCGTGCCGATCGGGAAGTCCGCCGTGGTGCGTGAAGGCGCCGACGTCACGGTCGTCTCGGTGTCGCGCATGGTGCACGAGGCGCTGGCCGCTGCGGACGCGGTCGCCGCCGAGGGGATCTCGGTCGAGGTGATCGACCTGCGCACGGTCGCGCCCCTCGACATGGCACCGATCCTCGCGTCGGTCGAGAAGACCACCCGTCTCGTGATCGCGCACGAAGCGGTGGTGCCGTTCGGCATCGGCGCCGAGATCGCCGCGACCGTCGCGCGCGATGCGCTCTACGCGATCGACGCGCCCATCGAGCGCATCGGCGCGCAGGCGACGCCGCCCCCGTACGCGCCCGAGCTCGAGAAGGCCTGGCTGCCCGACCGCAACGCCATCGCCGCCGCCGTCCGCCGGCTCTACGCGTTCTGAACGCACGAAGCGGGGCCCCGGCCTGCGCCGGGACCCCGCGTCGTCGGCCCGCTGGGGCCGTGGCGTGCGTGGACTAGATCGCGCGGACGTTCGTCGCCTGCGGACCCTTGTCGCCCTGCGTCACGTCGAACTCGACGGCCTGGTTCTCATCGAGCGAACGGTAGCCCGAACCGGAGATCGCGCTGAAGTGCACGAACAGGTCCTTGCTGCCGTCCTCGGGGGTGATGAAGCCGTACCCCTTCTCGCCGTTGAACCACTTCACAGTGCCCTGAGCCATGTGTCTTCCTCTCGGCTCTTGCTGCAGTCCGATCACCTGGTCGGTGCGCCGGACTGCGATGGTCTTGCGGAGGTTCTCCGGCTGAGAACGTCTACTCCCGCTTGCTGTACCCGCGGGGCGATGAGCCTGACGAGAACTACGACCACGGGCATCGTACCCGCATCGGGGCCCGGTGGGGTCCGATCCTCAGCAGCCGAGCGTCCGGGCGATGACCATGTGCTGGATCTCGTTGGTCCCCTCGCCGATCTCGAGCACCTTCGCGTCGCAGTAGAACCGGGCCACCGGGGTGTCGAGCATGTAGCCGGTGCCCCCGTGGATCTGCACCGCCTCCGACGCGGCCTGCACCGCCAGCCGGCTCGCCTTGAGCTTCGCCATCGACGCTTCCTTGAGGAACGGCTGCCCGGTGTCGCGCAGGTAGGCGGCCCGGTAGGTGAGCCAGCGGGCGGCCTCCAGCTCGGTGGCGATGTCGGCGAGCTTGAACTGCACGGCCTGGAACTTGGAGATCGGCTGCCCGAACTGCGTGCGGTTCTTCGCGTGCTCGGTGGCGAGGTCGAGCACCGCCTGCGTGAGCGAGAGCGAGAGCGCCGCGATGGAGATGCGCCCGACCTCGAGCGTCGCGAGGAACTGGTTGATGCCCATCTCGGGATCGCCGACGAGGTGCTCGTCGGGGACGCGCACGTCGTCGAAGAACAGCTCGCGCGTGTCGAGGCCCTTCCAGCCGATGCCGCGCATCTTCGGGCCCATCGTGAAGCCGGGCGTGTCCTTCTCGACCACGAACACCGCGAACTTCGGCTTGCCATCAGGGCCGTCGTCGACGCGGGCGAGCAGCGTGACGCCGAACGACATCTCGGTGCCGGCGTTGGAGATGAACGTCTTCTGGCCGTTGATGACCCAGCCGCCGTCGATGCGCTGGGCCCGCGTGGAGATGCCGCGCGCATCCGAGCCGGCGCCGGGTTCGGTGAGCCCGAACGCGCCGAGCGCCCGCCCTTCGGCGAGGGGGCGCAGCCAGCGGTCGCGCTGCTCGTCGTTGCCGAACAGCAGCAGCGGCAGCGAGCCGATGGTTACGTGCGCCTGCCACGCGGCGGCGACCGACTGGTCGGCGAGGCCGATCTGCTCCATCGCGGCGACGAAGCCGACGGTGCTCATGCCGATGCCGCCCCACTCCTCCGGCACGAGCATCCCGAGCAGGCCGAGCGCCCCCATCTCGCGCAGAAGGTCCGTCGGGCAGCGCGCCTCCTCCCAGGCCTGCGGTGCGCGCTTGGCGATCTCGCCCTGCGCGAACTCGCGGCACAGCACGGAGAGGTCGCGCTCGGCATCGGTGAGCGAGAGGTCCACGGCCCGATCGTATTGGACCGACCGTTCCAACGGCGGGGGTAGGTTGGAGCGCATGCGGTTCGGACTCGACATCGCCCAGCAGCGCGTCTCGTGGGACGAGCTCGTCCGCCGGGTGAAGCTCGCCGAGGACCTCGGCTTCGACGGCGCGTGGGGCTTCGACCACTTCCACCCCATGTACGGCGAGGGCCCGGGCGAGACGTTCGACGGCATGACCACGCTCGCGGCGCTCTCCGGCGTGACGGACCGGATCCGGCTCGGGCTGCTCGTCACCGGGGTCACCTACCGGCACCCCTCGATCCTCGCCAACCAGGCGCTCACGATCGACCACGCCTCGCACGGCCGGCTCGAGCTCGCGCTCGGCGCCGCCTGGCACCAGGAGGAGCACGACCAGCTCGGCATCCCGTTCCCGCCCACCGGGCAGCGGTTCGACCTGCTCGAGGACCAGCTCGAGATCATCAAGCGGCTGTTCACCGGTGAGGTCGTCAGCTACGCGGGCAAGCAGGTCTCGCTGAAGGACGCGCAGATGCGGCCGGTGCCGGTGCAGACGCCGCACCCGCCC
>DASZYF010000075.1:0-2305 GCA_035545535.1 Mycobacteriales bacterium
GCGCGGGCGCACCGAGCCCCTGTCGCGGCTCCGCAAGGTCATCGCCGCGCGCATGGTCGAGTCGCTGCAGGTCTCCGCGCAGCTCACCACCGTCGTCGAGGCCGACGTCACCCGCATCGCGCGGCTGCGCGAGGCGAGCAAGGCGGCGTTCGAGGCGCGCGAGGGCGTGAAGCTCTCGTTCCTGCCCTTCTTCGCGCTCGCCACCGTCGAGGCGCTGAAGCAGCACCCCAACGTGAACGCGAGCGTCGACGTCGATGCCGGCACGGTCACCTACCACGACGCCGAGCACCTCGGGATCGCGGTCGACACCCCGCGCGGCCTGCTCGTGCCGGTGATCCGCAACGCGGGCGACCTGTCACTCGCCGGCTTCGCGCGGCACATCGCCGACCTCGCCGAGCGCACCCGCGAGAACAAGGTGTCGCCCGACGAGCTCGGCGGCGGGACGTTCACGCTGACCAACACCGGCTCGCGCGGCGCCCTGTTCGACACCCCGATCATCAACCAGCCGCAGGTCGGCATCCTCGGCACCGGCGCGGTCGTGAAGCGCGCCGTCGTCGTCGACGATCCGGAGGTGGGCGAGGTCGTCGCGGTGCGCTCGATGGCCTACCTCGCGCTGACCTACGACCACCGCATCGTCGACGGCGCCGACGCCGCGCGCTTCCTCACCACGGTGAAGGAGCGGCTCGAGGAGGGCGCGTTCGAAGGCGAGCTCGGCCTGTAACCACCCCAGGGCGGGCACGAACGTTGTCGATCTTGCTAGAAACGTGCTGCGCGGTGGGCCGCCACCGCTGATCCGTGGGGGGTCCGAGGTCGAAGGTGGTACGTGAGGGTCGTCGTCGCCGGTGCGTCCGGTCTGATCGGTTCGGCGTTGCTCCCGGTGCTGGAGCAGCAGGGCCGCGAGGTCGTGCGGCTGGTCCGCCGGGCCCCCGGGGCGGGCGAGGTGCGCTGGGACCCGGCGAACGGGCACCTCGACCCGCGTGAGCTCGAGGGCGTCGAGGCGGGGATCTGCCTGTCCGGGGCCGGTGTCGGCGACAAGCGATGGAACGACTCGTACAAGCGCCAGATCCTCGCCAGCCGCGTCGACACGACCGGCTTGCTCGCGCGCACGCTCGGGGCGCTGACGCCACGACCTCGGGTGCTGCTCGCCGGCAGCGCGATCGGCTACTACGGCGAGCGCGGCGAGGAGCCGCTGACCGAGTCCTCCAGCGCGGGCACCGGCTTCCTGTCCGACGTCGTGCAGCGCTGGGAGGCGAGCGCCGACCCCGCGCGTGAAGCCGGGCTGCGGGTCGTGCACCTGCGCACCGGCATCGTCCAGGGACGCGGTGGTGGCGCGTACGACCGGCAGGAGCTGCTGTTCAAGCTCGGCCTCGGCGGGCCCCTCGGCACCGGCCGGCAGTGGCAGTCGTGGATCACCCTCGACGACGAGGTGCGCGCGATCGCGTTCCTGCTCGAGGCCGACGTCGCCGGACCGGTGAACGTCGTCGCGCCGCAGCCGGTGCGGCAGAAGGACCTGGCGAAGGCGCTCGGCCGGGCGCTGCACCGGCCGGCGCTGCTGCCGGTCCCGAAGCTCGCGCTGCGCGCGGTGCTCGGCGAGTTCGCCTCCGACGTGCTCGGGAGCCAGCGCGTCCTGCCCGGTGCGCTGACCGACGCCGGCTTCACCTGGAACGCGCCCGACATCGACACCGCCTACCGGCAGGTCACCGCCCGGGACTGACCTCTTGGGTGCGCCAGCCCGCGTCGGTGTGCACGAGCGTGATGCGCCAGGTCGCGGGCGGTGTCGCGTCGACGTGGTCGATGACCGTCCCGGTCGCGTCGACCTCGTCGTAGCCGGGCACGGCCTCGCGCACCACGAGCTCGGCGACGCCGCTGCCGGCGTGCAGCACCTGCTGCACGTCGGGCACGGGCGCCGGGCCGCGGACGTGTGCGTGCGCGGCGACGAACGCCGCGACGCGCTGCGCATCGACGGTGCGCGCCGGGCTGCCGGGCGCGTCGGCGGCATCGAGCAGCGCGGGTTCCGCGTGCACGAACGCCTGCCAGCGGGCCGTCGCGATCGCCCGCACCGTCGCCCCCCACCGGTCGACATCGGAGATGTGCGGTCCCGATCGGGCTTGCGGACGCCGCAACGCCGATGTCGACCAGGGGTGGGTGGCGAGCAGGACGGCCAGGGCCACGGCCAGCGCCACGACGCCCGCGCCGACGGCCGGCCCGACATCGGGGATGTGGCCGCGCAGAGGGGCCCGAGGCCGCCACATCGCCGATCTGGACCGGGCGGGTGGCGCAGGGCGCGCGGGGCGTGGGAGGGGCG
>DASZYF010000076.1:0-61199 GCA_035545535.1 Mycobacteriales bacterium
GGGTGAGCCCGTGGCTGCTCCGCGCGCCCGCTCCCGCGGTCACCGAGCGCCCGTCGCTGCGCGTCGTCGCCTGAGGACTGTCCGACCCCTCTGATCTGCTCGACGGTTCGAGCAGAGGGGGTCCTCCGTGCCAGCCTGCGCAGTCCCGGCGTGCGACGGTCCGGTCTACGCCAGGGGCTGGTGCGAAGCCCACTACCGCCGCGTGCGGCGCACCGGCTCCCCGGGCACCGCACCGATCGGGGCTGCTCCGTCGCCCGAGCAGTGCTACATCGACGGCGAACGGCGCCAACAAGGAGGCCGAACACCGCCTCGTGATGGCGCGCGCTCTTGGTCGTGCGCTCAACCCCGACGAGTCGGTCCATCATCGCAACGGCGACCGACTGGACAATCGCATCGAGAACCTCGAGCTCTGGTCTCGGTATCAGCCCCGCGGTCAACGTGCGTCTGACAAGGTTCGCTACGCGGTCGAGCTGCTGAGTCGATACGCCCCGGAGCTTCTCGCTCCGGGGGTTCAACTCGAGATGATCTTGGTAGTCCCAACGGGATTTGAACCCGCGCCGCCGCCTTGAGAGGGCGGTGTCCTAGGCCGCTAGACGATGGGACCTTGGGTGCTGCTTCGTACTTCGAGTGATGTGCGTCCTGGCTTGAACGCACCTCGCTGGGGTACCAGGACTCGAACCTAGACTAGCTGAACCAGAATCAGCCGGGCTGCCAATTACCCCATACCCCAAGGGCGTCAACGAGGATAGCAGCGGCGTTGTGGTCAGCCCGTCGAAGCCGCGCGGTCGCGGGCCGTGCGCAGCCGGGCCAGCGACTCCTCCCGGCCGATGACCTCCATCGCCGAGGTCAGCGGGTAGCCCGCCCGCTTGCCGAGCACGGCGAGGTAGAGCAGCGGGAAGACCTTCTTGGGCTTGAGGCCGGCGGCGTCGAGTGCGCCGCGGAGCGCATCGAGGATCGGCTCGGACTCCCACGGGGTCACGCCCTCGAGCGTCGTGATCGCGAGGTCGAGGAGGGCGACGGCCTCGGCCGTGAGCAGGGCGAGCGCATCGTCGGGGTCGAGCGCGACACCGCCGGGACCGGACAGCAGCGGCGCCAGCAGGCCCGGCGCCTCGGTCAGGCGCTTCAGCCGCGACGCGAGCTCGGGCAGGAGGCGGCGGACGACGGCGACGTCGTGCGCGACGTCGGCGTCGACGAGCGCGGCGAGCACCCGCGCCTCCAGATCCTCGAGCGGCAGCGACCGGATCCAGTCGCCGTTGAGCGCCTCGAGCTTCTTCAGGTCGAACCGCGCGGCGTTGCGCTGCACGCGGTCGAGCGAGAACGCGGCGACGAACTCGTCGGCGCCGAACTGCTCACGGCCGTCGGGCATCGACCAGCCGAGCTGGCAGAGGTAGTTGAGCACGGCCTCGGGCAGGAACCCCTGAGTGCGGTACCACGACAGCGACGCCGACTCGTTGCGCTTGGACAGCGGCTTGCCGTCCTCGCCCATGATCAGCGGGACGTGCGCGAACTGCGGCCAGCGGTCGCGCGGATGCCCGAGCGCCGCGTACATCGCCATCTGGCGCGGGGTAGCCATCAGCAGGTCCTCGCCGCGCACGATGTGCGTGAGGCCCATCAGCACGTCGTCGACGGTCGCCGCGAGGTAGTAGAGCGGCGCACCGTCGTTGCGGGTGAGGGCGAAGTCGCCTATCTCGGTGTGCTCGACGGTGACGTCACCGCGGACGAGGTCCGTGAAGGTGGTGGAGCCCGGCGGCATCGCGAAGCGCACCACGAACGGATCGGTGGCCGCCTTCGCCGCCGACTCCTCGGCCGAGAGCGCCTTCCAGCGCGAACCGTCGTAGCGCCACGCGACCTTGCGCGCCGCGGCATCCTCGCGCTGGGCGGCGAGCTCTTCGGGGGTGTCGAACGCGCGGTACGCGGAGCCGTTGCCGAGCATGGTCGCGAGCGCGGCGTCGTAGTGCTCCTGGCGCCCGCTCTGCCGGATCGGGCCCTCGTCCCAGCCGATGCCGAGCCAGCGCAGGTCGTCCTGCAGCGCCTCGACGTACTCGTCGAGCACCCGCGAGCGATCGGTGTCCTCGACGCGCAGGATGAACGTGCCGCTCGCCCGGCGGGCGGTGGCCCACGAGAACAGCGCCGTGCGCACGTTCCCGACGTGCAGCTGACCGCTCGGCGCAGGGGCGAAGCGCGTGCGGACGCCGTCGAGGGGGTCGTCAGCCACGAGCGACCACCGGGTTGGTGAGCGTGCCGATGCCTTCGATGCTCACGCTCACGGTCTGCCCGGGGCGCATCGGCCCGACGCCGGCGGGCGTGCCGGTGAGCAGCACGTCGCCGGGGACGAGCGTCATGAAGGAAGTGACGAAGGCGACGAACGCGGCGACGTCGTGCACCATCTCGGAGGTCCGCGCCTCCTGGACGACGATGTCGTCGAGGACGGTCTGCAGGTGCAGGTCGCGTGGATTCACGTCGGTGTCGAGCCACGGCCCGAGCGGGCAGAACGTGTCGTGGCCCTTGCCGCGGGTCCACTGCCCGTCCGCGTGCTGCTGGTCGCGGGCGGTGACGTCGTTGGCGATCGTGTAGCCGAGGATCACGTCGTCGACCCGCTCGGCCGGCACGTCGCGGCACAACCGGCTGATGACGATGGCGAGCTCGCCCTCGTAGTCCACCCGCTCGCTGTCGCGCGGGTGCACGATCGGGTCGCCCGGCCCGACGATCGCTGTGGACGGCTTCATGAAGACCACGGGCGTGGTGGGCGCATCGCCGCCCATCTCCTTGGCGTGGTCGGCGTAGTTCTTGCCGATGCAGACGATCTTCGTCGGGACGATCGGCGCGAGCAGCCGCACCGCGGCGAGCGGGAACCGCTCCCCCGTGGGCGTGAAGCCGGTGAACGGCGTGCCCTCGATCGCGGCGACCGCGCCGTCGGTGTCGGGATCACCGTCGACGAGACCGAAGCCGCGGACCTCGCCGTCGACGGAGTAACGACAGAAGCGCACGCCGCCACGCTAGCGGGCGGCTCCATGGGTAAGTTCGTCGGCATGACGGAAGAGGCCTACGACGTCGGCGCGGCGCAGCCCACGGAGATCGACGAGAAGAAGTCGGTCGAGCTCGGGCACCTCGCCGAGGACGCGATCCTGCGCGGCCGCCCCAACGGTGACGAGCGCTGCCGCAACTGCCTGTACTACCTCGACACGGACAAGGACATCTCCTACTGCTGGCACAGCAAGCTGCGGATCCTCGTGGACGAGGACTGGTGGTGCCAGTGGTGGGAAGAGATCACCGACTGAGGACTGCGCCGGCGCGCATGCGTCAGAGGTCGGCGAGGCCGTAGGTGTAGGCGTCGCTGATCGCCTGCCACGAGGCGGAGACGACGTTGGCGTCGACGCCGACGGTGGTCCACGTCCGGTCGCCGTCGCTGGTGGTGACGAGCACGCGGGTCACCGCGCCGGTGCCGTGCGCGTCTTCGAGGATGCGGACGGCGTAGTCGACGAGCTCGAGCGTCGCGAGCCGCGGGTAGGTCTTCTCGAGCGCGCCGCGCAGCGCGTGGTCGAGCGCGTCGACGGGTCCGTTGCCCTCCCCCGCCGCGAGGACGGGCTCGCCCTTCACGACCAGCTTCACGGTCGCCTCGGCACCCTCGGGCCCGACCGAGACACGCCACGAGGTGGTGTCCCATGCGCTCGGCCGCTCGCCGGTGAGCGCCCCGCGCAGCAGCAGCTCGAAGCTCGCCTCGGCGGCCTCGAAGGACCAGCCGCGGGACTCGAGGTCCTTCACCTGGTCGGTGACGCTGGCGACGACGTCGGGTCGCGACGAGAGGTCGAGGCCGAGCTCACGACCCTTGAGCTCGATGGTCGCGCGGCCGGCGAGCTCGCTGACGAGCAGGCGCATGTCGTTGCCGACGGCGGCCGGGTCCATGTGCTGGTACAGGTCGGCGTGGACCTTGAGCGCGCTCGCGTGCAGGCCGGCCTTGTGCGCGAAGGCGCTGGCGCCGACGTAGGGCGCCTGGCGCCGGGGCGGACGGTTGGCGACCGCGGCGACGGCGTGGGAGACGCGGGTGAGCTCCTGCAGCCGCCCGGGCGGCAGCACCGCGCGGCCGGTCTTGGCCGCGAGGCCACCGATCACGGACACGAGGTCCGCGTTGCCGCAGCGCTCGCCGTAGCCGTTGAGCGCGCCCTGCACGTGCGTCGCGCCGGCCTCGACCGCGGACAGGGTGTTGGCGACTCCGCAGCCGGTGTCGTCGTGGCAGTGGATGCCCAGGCGCGCGCCGGGCACCGCGGCGAGCAGCTCGCGCGTGACCTCGGCGACGCGCCACGGCAGCGTGCCGCCGTTGGTGTCGCAGAGGACGATGGCGCTGGCGCCCGCCTCGTGGGCCGCGCGCACGACGTCCGCGGTGAACGCCGCGTCGAGCGTGTAGCCGTCGAACGCGTGCTCGGCGTCGACGAAGACGCGCCGTCCCTCGCGAACGAGGAGCGCGACGGTGTCGTTGACCATGGCGATCGCCTCGTCCCGCGACGTGCGCAGGGCGTCGGAGACGTGCCGCATGGAGCTCTTCGCGACGAGGGTGATCGCCTTCGCCTCCGAGTCGAGCAACGCCGCGACCTGCGGGTCGACGTCGGCGGTCGTGCCGGCCTTGCGCGTGGCGCCGAACGCGACGAGCACGGCGGTCTCGAGCGCGAGGTCGGTCTGCGCGCGACGGAAGACCTCGGTGTCCTTCGGGCTCGCGCCCGGCCAGCCGGCCTCGATGAACCCGACGCCGAGCTCGTCGAGCAGGCGGGCGACGGCGAGCTTGTCCTCGACCGAGAAGCTCATCCCCTCGCCTTGCGAGCCGTCGCGCAGCGTTGTGTCGTAGACGTGGAACGCGTCGGTGTCGAAGCCGGTTCCGGCGGTCATGGGTGGTGCTCCTCGCGGTTGCTCGTCCAGGCGCCTCGGGGGCGCTGCATCCAGGCCTGACAAACAGAAAGCCCCGGGTGCCGGGGCACCGCGGGGCGCGCGCTGGGCTGTTGCTCAGCGCGCTACGTGATGATCTCCTGCCGCATCGTCACACCTCCAGCCTGCCCTCCGCGCCGGGAGGCGTCAAACGCCGCCGGGTCAGCGCACGGTCTGGCGGGTGACCCGGACCGTCCCGCCGGCCGGGTCGGCGTACGTGACGACCACGAGCACCGCTCCGGCCCGGGCCGGGAGGACCGTCACGGTGCGGGTGTGCCCGGCCGCGAGCCGCACGGCGATCTGCACAGTGCGTCGCGCACCCGCCACCACGACCACGCCGCGGCACGCGTGACCGCGCCCGACCCAGGCGGCGCACCGGAGGGGCAACGCGACCCGGTCTCCGACCCGGTGGGCGCGGCCCGCGCTGATGGGGCTCGCAAACGTGACGAGGCGCCCGGGCCCGGAGCCGGTGAGCCCGCCCGGGTCGACCGCGGTCCACCGCAGCATCGAGCGCCCCGGGCGCAGTCGGGTGGTCAGGCGGAAGCGACCGTCGGCCCGCACCGCCGCCCGCACGCCGTGCACCGTGACGCTCCCCGGCAGGCCGTTGCCGCCCGGGCTCACCGTCCCGCTGACGACGAGCCGCCAGCTGGCGACGTGGGCGGGCAGCGCGTCGATCGCGACGTGCGGGCGTTGCGCGGCGACCGCCGCCGCGGCGAGTGCGCGCGCACCGGCGAGGTCGGGCGCCAGCGAGTAGGTACGCGTGATGGTGAGCGACGCGTGGGCCGCGAGCACCCGCTTCGTGTCGGACAGGATCCGCAGCACGCCGTCGCCGCCGGCGACGCGCACGAGCGACGGTGCGAGCGACCACGTCACCGCGGCGGCCGGGTGCGCGGGGTCTCCGTCGGCCGCCGTGCCGGACCGGCGCAGCACGAAGCTCCCGGCGCCGGCCGCCGGGCTCCACGTCTGGCCCGCGGCCAGCGCATGCAGGCCACTGCCCTGGTCGATCGCGGGCGCGCCCGCTGACGCGACGTCGTCCTCGACCGTGAGCGTCAGCGCGTGGCTGGCACCGTCGGTGCCGGTGAAGGTGTCGGTCACGACGAGCTGACGGCCACCGGGCTCGACGTGCCAGCGGCGGTCGAACGCGACCCCGGTGGACGCGTAGGCACCGCAGCCGTCGGCGGTCGGCGTGGCACCGCCCGCGCAGCTCTGCACGGGCTCGGTCTCGTGCAGGGACAGCGCTCCGTCGGCTCCGTCGCGCTCGCCGGTGTAGGCCAGGCCTGGAGCATCCGCGGTGGACGCGCGCGCGGCCTGCGCGGCGAGCAGGGCAGGGGCGCCGTCGATCTGCAGCCCGCCGGCACCGTCACCGACGTCGAGCGGGTAGCGCGCGGCGCCGGACCACATCGACGTGCCCGTCGTGTCGGCGCCGGTCGCGAGCGCCGCGTTCGCGATGCCGGTGCCTCCCGCCGACGTCACCTCGTAGGCGGCCGCCCCGGCGAGCGGGTCGAACTCGTCGTAGTCGTACCAGCGACCGGCCGCGGGGCCGTGCGCGTACGTGCGGGTGAGGTCGAAGGCCGCCGAGAGCGCGATGCCCCGGTACGGCGACGCGGACCACTGCGTCGTCGAGCTCCCGCCCGGGGTGCCGGCGGGCAGGGCGCGCAGCGTGCAGGCGACGCCGGCGGCCGCGGTCGGGTCGGCGTCGACCGCGAACGCCCCGTTCGTCACCGGGGTTCCCGGGGCGAGGATGTAGGCGGTCGTGCCTGTCGTGCAGGCGATGTCGACGCTGCTGCGGCCTGCGGCGGTGCCGGTGACGTGCACCGGCGCGTGGCCGAGCAGCGTCAGGGTGCCGTCGCTGTCCTGACGGCCGGCGACCACCGGGAACGTCGTCGGTGTTGCCGTGCTGACGGCCGTGGAGCCGTCGGCGGCCTGCGCGGGCGCGCCGGCGAGCACTCCCCCGCCGGCGCCCGCGACGACCAGCGCAGCGGCGAGCGCGATGGCCCGCCCACGGCGTCCCCCGGACGCCTCCGGCGTCGGCCAGGGCACGGTTGGACGTTACCCGTCCGTCACCGGCCGGCGTTGCGGCGGGTGGACGCCTCGGCGTGCCGCCGAGTGACCGATCACGTGAGCGGTCACCCGGCGTCCGCTCAGGCGAGCTTGACGGTCTTCCGCTTGCCTGCGAGGGTCCCGCCGGCCGGGTCGCTGTAGATGGTCTGCAGCACACCGGACAGGTGCTTCCCGGCCGCCAGCTTGTTGATCGCACCGCGGGCCGACGACGCCAGCGTGAGCACGACCTTCGCGCTCCTGCCGGGCAGCACCTTGACCGTCCTGGACGGGGCGACCGGCTTGCCCTTCGCGCCGAGCTTGAGCGTGATCTTGCAGCCGACCGCCGGGCCGTAGGACGCGCAGGTGACCGGCACGGTGACCGTCTCCTTCGTGACCTTGCCTGCGCGCTTCGTCTTGCTCACCTTGGGCGTACCGGTCCCCACCGGGTTCGCGTAGGTCGTGCTGACCGAACCGGCCGCCACCTGGCCCACCGGGTCGACACCGGACACCGCGATCGTCTGGAGCCCAGGGAGGGCAGACAGCGGGACGGTGACGGAGAACGTGCCGTCCGCGGACACCGGAGCACCGATGCCGTTCGCCGTGACCGACGCCGGGAAGCCGTTGCCGCCTCCGGTGAAGTGCCCGCTGACGACCGCGACATGGGTGCCGGTGGTGAGCGGCAGCGGGGTGAGGACGAGCTTGGGAGCCGTTGACGACTCGGCCGCCGCCGCGTCAGCGGTCACGGCCGTGGCCGAGGCCTCCACGGAGTACGTGCGCGTCACCGTCGCGGAGCCACCGGCGGCGAGCGCCCGCTGGTAGACCGAGTACACCTCGTACGGCCCGTAGGCGACCGCCGAGCTCGGCTTCGCCGAGTAGGTCATCGCCCCGACCGGGAGCGCCGCGGTGCCGTCGGGCGTGCCCGAGTCGTAGTGCGTGTAGACGGTGCCCTGCTGGGGCCAGGCGGTCGTGTCGATGACCTGCGAGGTGGTCGGCGGGGCGAAGGTCGTCTGGCCCGGGAAGCGCCAGTCGGGCGTCGCGCTGTTGTTCACCTCGTCATCGACCGTCCAGCTCACCGCGTGAGCGGCGCCGTCGGTCGAGCTGTACGTGTCGCGCAGCACGGTGGTGTTGCCGCCGTTGACGAGGCTGGCGAGCCGCGTGTGCCGCACGCCGGACGGGGCCCAGCTGACGCAGTTCGTCGAGGTGGGCTGCAACGGGTCGTAGATCGCACCGCCGGAGTCGATGCAGTACAGGAGGTCGCTGACCTCACTGATGACGACGTCGCCCGTGGTCGGGTCCTGCGTCAGGCCGACCGCCATCGGCTCGACGCCGTCGCCGTGGCCGTTGATGCTTGCTGTGGAGTCGGGGTCGTAGGCCGGGTGGCCGCCGACGATCGTGCCGGCCCGCGCGACGACCGGGCCGGTCGCGGAGTAGTCCGAGTAGACGGCGCCGGCGCAGTCCCAGAAGTACGGCCCGTAGGCCGAGAGGTCTGTCGTGCTCGTGTGCAGGTAGGTGCCGAAGTCCGAGCAGTCGGAGCTGTCGCTCTGGTCGGGGTAGGACTTGGCCAGCTCGCTGTAGAACTCGTAGTGGTCGAGGCCGTTGCCGGCCGACGAGTCGGCGGGGAGCCGGTCGATCTCGAAGTACCCGATGCGATAGATCGTGCCGAACGCCGGGTAGGGCGTCAGCGACGCCGGATCCTCACCGTGCGGCACGGCGCGGAACACGCAGGGGTCGTCGCCCTCGCGGGATATCGGATCCACGTACGCGACCCAGGCACCCGACGCCTTCGGCGTGATGCCCTGCGTCACGTTGTCGTAGCTGGAGTCGCTGTAGTAGCAGCGCAGGTCGAGCGTCGTCACATCGCCGGACGCACCGGAGCTGCTCGTCCCGCTGACCTTGAGGGTCTGTCCCGGCAGGTACTCACTGAGGTAGTTGTCGTAGGTCACGTAGCTGTAGAGCGGGTACGGCGCTCCGGACAGCGTCGTGACGGACGTGATCGTCGCGCCGGTGACGCCGTCAGCCGCGGCCGGCGCGGCGTTCGCCAGGACCGTCGTCGCCACGACGGCCGCCGCCGCCGAGATCGTTGCCAGCTTGCGCATCCTCATGCCAGACCCCCTGTCCGCGAACCGCCCCCCTAGGGACGTCCGTGGGCGAACGTAGCGTGTCCGGTGATCGTCGTGGGTGCACGAGCGGCGGTCCGCGACCGTAGCGCGCTCGCTCAGCCGACCGGGAGGGCGGAGCACGTCGGGCTCCGCCCTCCCGGTTTGCGGTGCTTCGGGCCGATCAGGCGAGTCGGACCTTGCGCACCGGCGAGGCGAGCGGGCTGCCGCCCGGGTCGCTGTAGGTGACGGTG
Source organism: Mycobacteriales bacterium (assembly GCA_035545535.1). Lineage (GTDB taxonomy): Bacteria > Actinomycetota > Actinomycetes > Mycobacteriales > CAJCIY01 > DASZYF01. The sequence continues at coordinate 9,305 of DASZYF010000076.1, forward strand.
AGCCGGCTGTCGAGGTGCTTGCCCTTCTTGAGGGCGTTGACCTTCGCCGGTGCCTTGGCCAGCGTCATCGCGACGGTCGCCTGCTTGCCCGGCTTGATCGTCACGGTCTTCGACCCGAGGGGCTTGCCGTTCAGGCCGTCCTTGACGGTCACCTTGCAGCCCGTGGCGGGAGCGAACGACGCGCAGCTCACCGGCACGGAGACGACGACCTTCGTCACCTTGCCCGCGTGGGGCCCGGTCTTCGCGCGGGTCTTCTTCACGACCGCCCGGCCGGCGGTGACCGGATTGACGAACGCCGTCGATGCGGAGGCCGTGGCCGCGAGGCCGTTGGCGTCGGTGCCGAGCGCCGTGATGGTGTTCGCACCCTCGACGAGCGGGACGTTGGCGGTGAACCTGCCGTCGGGTGCCACCGGGACGACGACGGAGCCGGCGGTCGTCCCGACGGTTGCCGTCTCGGGCAGGCCGTTGCCGCCGGGCTTGAAGGTGCCGGTGACGGTGACGGTCTTGCTGCCGACGGTCGCCGGAACCGCATCGAGGGTGGCCGTCGGCGCCTGCGCCGCCTGGTCGGTTGCTGCGGCCGACTGCGCCGACGACAGCGACGACGTCGTGGTGAAGGTGTGCGACAGCGTGACCGGGTGACCGGACGCGACGGTCTTCGTGTAGTCGAGCTGCAGCACCTCGCCGGCGTCGAGCACGTGTGCGGCGTTCGGCCTCGTCGAGTACGTGAGCGCGCCCGCCGGATCGTCGAGCGAGCCGTTCGGCGTCCCTCCGACATCGGCGACACCGATGATCGAGCCGACGCTCGGCCAGGTCGTGGTGTCGATGTCTCCCGGCAGGTGGACGCTCGGAGACGGCTCGCCGGGCAGCTGCCAGCCGACCGTGCTGGGCGCCGAGTTGACGTACTCGAGCGCGACCTGGTGCGTGCCCGAAGCGGAGACGAGCTGGTCGCCGTCCCTGGTCAGGACTCCCTGCTGCGTCACGGTCCAGGTCGTCACCATGCGCACACCGGTCGCGCCGAGCGACGCGCAGTCCATCGACGAGGTCGCCTCGTCCTCGGGGTGGCCCGCGGCGTCGAGGCAGTACGACAGCGGCTCGGTGAACGTCATCGCGTAGTCGCCGGTGGCCGGGTCGCGCACCATCGACACGCTGGGCTGCTCGGGCAGCGAGACATCACGGCCGCCGCTGCCACTGGCGAGGAGCGCCGCGATGATGCTGCCGAACGCATCGTGGCCATCGACCCGGATGCCGCTGTGCTCGGCGTCGCCGGACAGCCCGTTGTCGGTGAGCAGCGCGTCGCCGGTCGACCACAGCGATCCGGCGGGCGCGCCCGACGAGTCGAGCAAAGCCTGCGCGAGCAGCCCGCCACCGCCGCTCCCGAGGCCCAGCGCGCCGCTGCTGTGCGGGCCCTCGATGACGACCGATGCGCCGGGCGCCGGCAGCAGGCTGAGCCCGATCCACGGGGCTCCACCGTTTGCGCTGTTGAGCGGGAACCGCTCGACGATGCTCGTCCCGAGGTCGGTGACGGTCGGGGAGAACGGGAAGTGGTCGGTGTCCGCGATGGTCGGCGTGCTGGTCGGCACCGCGCGGTAGTGGCACTCGTGCGGGATGCTCCCGCCGGTGCCGTTCGCGGCGAGGGCGAGCAGAGCCGGGTCGGCGTACGCGTCGTGCGCCCCCGGGCCGTCCTGCGGGAGGAACGAACCTCCGAGGCCACCGCTCGCGACGTCGGCCGGGTCCGTCGACGTCACGCAGACGACGGTGGTCTGGTCGTCGGCGGCGCCACCGGTGACGCTGTAGTGCGCCGCGATCCGCTGGCGGTCGGTGGTCTGGATGAACGGGAGTCCGCCACCACCCGGACCGGCGTCGATGGTCAGCGTCGCCATGAAGTAGCGGCCGTTCGGGTTGCTGATGTCGGGTGCCGTGGTCGACGTCGCATCGGCCCAGCCGGGCGAAGCGGCGGCGACGACGGTGCCGACGGCGAGCGCTGCGGTCAGCGCAGCGGTGATCGGACGACGAGCGCGCACGAAGGAGCCTCCAAGGCTTGCGGGGATCGCCCGAACCTATCCAGGGCATCCCACGCGTTGTTGCGTCGTTCGCGTGCGTGTCGTGATCGAACTCGACGTCACGACCGTCGGGTCACCGTGGGTGACCGGTGCGGGTCTACGTGACGAGCTCGCACCAGTCCTTGTGCGCGTCGATCCCGCCGCGGACGGCCTCGCCGTACAGCGAGACGAGCTTGCGCGCGACATCGCCCGGTTTGCCGGACCCGACGGCGCGGTCGTCGACCGAGCAGATCGGCACGACCTCCGCCGCGGTTCCGGTGAAGAACGCCTCGTCGGCGAGGTAGAGGTCGGCCCGGGTGAGCGAGGCCTCGACGACCTCGATGCCCGCGTCGCGCGCCAGCGTCATGATCGTGTCGCGCGTGATGCCCTTGAGGACGCCGTCGACGACGGGCGGCGTGATCAGCACGCCGTCCTTGACGACGAAGAGGTTCTCACCCGATCCCTCGGCGACCTTGCCGTCGGGCGTGCAGAGGATCGCCTCGTCGTAGCCGGCCTTGAGCGCGGCGACCTTGGCGAGCGAGGAGTTCACGTACTGACCGGTGCCCTTGCCCGCCGGCGGGATCGTGTTGTGCTCGATGCGGCGCCACGACGAGATCGCGACGCGGCAACCCGTGTTCATCGCGTCGTCGCCGAGGTACGCGCCCCAGGGCCAGCAGGCGATCGCGACCTCGCAGTGGCTCGGCAGCGGGTTGAGCCCCATCTCGCCGTAGCCGAGGTAGATGATCGGCCGCAGGTAGCAGGAGTCGACCGCGTTGACGCGCACGACCTCCTTGCACGCGTCGACGATCTGCTGCTCGTCGAACTCCGGCTCGAGCATGTAGATGCGGGCCGAGTCGAGCAGCCGGCGGATGTGGTCGGTGAGGCGGAAGACGGCCACGCCCTGCGGCGTCGAGTAGGCGCGGATGCCCTCGAACACGCCCCAGCCGTAGTGCAGCGTCGGGTTGAGCACGTGGATGGTCGCGTCGTCCCAGTCGACGAGCGTGCCGTTCATCCAGATCTTCGCCGTGGGCGTGATGGGCATGACGCCCAATCTAGAGCGGGACGCAGAAGGGGCCGCTCCTCGCGGAGCGGCCCCTTCCGGGTCGAGACGTGCAGGTCAGGCCAGTCGGACGGACCGGACCTTGAGCGCCAGGGTGCCCCCTGCCGGATCGGTGTAGATGTTCTGCAGGTTGCCGGCGAGGTGCTTGCCCTTCTTGAGCTTGTTCACCGCCTTGATGCCGGCGGCGTTCACGGTCAGCTTCACCGTGGTGTGCGCGCCGGGCGCGACGTGCACGGTCTTCGCGCCGGCCAGGGGTTTGCCCTTGGCGCCGAGCTTGAGGGTGATGGTGCAACCCGTCGCCGGGGCGAACGCCGCACAGGCGACCGGCACGCTGACGACCTCCTTGGCGACCTGGCCCTTGTGGGGGCCCTTCTTGTACTTCGTCTTGGCGACCTTCACCAGGCCCTCCGAGACGGGGTTGGCGTAGGTCGTCGTGACGCTGCCCGCGGCGACCTGTCCGGCGTCATCGGTCGTCAGGACGGCCACGGTCTGCAGGCCCGGCGAGGCCGGGAGGACGACGTGCACGCTGAAGGTGCCGTCGGGAGCCACGGGCGCGGTGACACCGTTCGCCACGACGCTCGACGGAACACCGTTGCCACCGGCGGTGACCTGACCGGTCACCGTCACCTGGTGGGTGCCGATGGTCGCGGGGAGCGCGTTCAGCGTGACCTTGGGCGTGCTCGCCGCCTCAGCGGCGGCCACGTCAGGACCGAGAGCCGCGTTGGACGCTTCGGTCGAGTAGGTGCGGGTCAGCGTGGCCGACCCACCAGCCGCGAGCGAACGTGCGTACACGGAGTCGACCTCACGGCCGCCGTAGGCGAACGCGCTGGTCGGCTTGGCCGAGTACGTGATGGCGCCGACGGGCTTGTCCGCGCTGCCGTCGGGCGTGGCTGAGTCGTACCGGACGTAGGTCGTACCTGCCTTGGGCCAGCCGGAGATGTCGAGGGCACCGGCGGTTGGCTGGACGTAGGACGTGGTCCCAGGGAACTTCCAGTCGGAGGTGTTGGCCTCGAGGTAGTCGTCGTAGACCCAGCTCAGCGAGTGCGCGCTCCCCGTGGAGGAGTAGGTGTCGCGGACGGTGGCCGTGTTGCCCCCGTTGGTCAGCGTGGTGATGCGCGTCTGTCGCACGCCCGCCGGCCGGTAGCTCGCGCACGTGCTCGGGCTGGGGTCGTCGACTACCGCTCCCAAGGCGTCGAGGCAGTTGACGAGGTCGTTCACCTCGACGATCGCCAGATCCCCGGTGGTCGGGTCCTGCGAGAACGCGACTGCGCTGTGCGGCACGCCGGCCACGCTGTCGTCCAGCTCCTCGTGGATGTAGTACGAGTCGAATGCCGGATGCGTGTCGACCACATAGCCGGCGCGAGCCGGCACCGCACCCGCGGCGCTGTACGTCCCGTACACCGCGGCCGCGCATTCGAACACGCTGTCGCCCTCGGAGCTCAGATCGGTCGCGCTGTCGTGCAGGTAGGTGCCGTAGTAGCCGCACCACCCGGTGTTGTAGGAGTAGGCGTACGACTTGGAGAGGTCACCGTCCCACTCGTACTGATAGGTGCCGCCGGCGCCCGGGGTGTCGTAGTCGAAGTCTCGGTGCTCGGCGTAGCCCACGTGGTAGATCGTGGCGAACGCCGGGTACGCGGCGAAGTCGGTGTTGCTCGTGTCGTAGCTGCTGGGCACGGCCCGGAAGCGGCACTGGTCGTCGCCCGAGAGGTCGCTGGGGTCGATGTAGGCGGTCCAGGCGCCCGACGCGTCCGGGGTCACCGTCGCCAGCGGGTAGTAGCCAGTCGGGGCGGTGTCGCTCTCGTAGCAACGAACCGACAGCGTCGTGTCGGAGCCGCTCGCGCCCGACGAGCTGGTGCCGCTGATCTTCATGGTGGCGCGGGGCTCGTAGGCCTCCTGCTCCCAGTCGTAGACCACCGTGCTGTAGAGCGGGTACGCCGACCCGTCGATCTTGGTGACGGAGCTGATCGAAGCTCCGGTGATGCCGTCGGCTGCCGCAGGTGCGGCTGCCGCCAGGCCGGTGGCGCCCAACGTCGCCATGACGGCCGCCAGGGCCGTCCATCTCGCTCGTGCCACTGATCCTCCTGTTGCGTGCACGTTGACAGGGTGCTCGCGCAACGTACATCGCCCCGCGATAGGTGTCGCCGCGGGGACGCATGAGGATGATCGAGGGGCGTGCGAGGGCTCAGGCAGGTGCCAGCACGTACCGCCAGCCGTGGGGGTCCGGTGCGGCACCCGTCTGGATGTCGAGCAGCGCCTGGCGCAGCCTCAGCGTGACCGCGCCGGGCTGGCCGTCACCGACCGCGAACTCACCACCCGCGTGCTTCACTCGCCCGACGGGCGTGACGACCGCAGCGGTGCCGCACGCGAAGACCTCGGCGATGCGGCCGCTGGCGCAGCCCTCTTCCCACTCGGTCGTGTCGATGCGCCGCTCCTCGACCTTCAGCCCGAGGTCGGGTGCGATGGCGAGCAGCGAGTCACGCGTCACGCCCGGGAGCAACGTGCCGGTGAGCTCCGGCGTGACGAGCGTGGTCTCGTCCCCGTCCCTGAGGACGAAGCAGAGGTTCATCCCGCCCATCTCCTCGACCCAGCGGTGCTCGACGGCGTCGAGCCACACGACCTGGTCGCAGCCCTTCTCGGCGGCCTGCGCCTGCGCGACGAGGCTCGCGGCGTAGTTGCCCGCACACTTCGCCGCACCGGTGCCGCCGGGCGCGGCGCGGGTGTACTCGGTGGAGAGCCACACGGTGACCGGCGCGAGCACGCTGCCGAAGATCGGCGCGACCGTCGACGCGATGAGCACGTACTTGTACGTGAGCGACGGGCGCACGCCGAGGTACGGGTCGGTCGCGATCATGAACGGGCGCAGGTACAGGCTCCGGCCTTCACCGGTCGGGACCCACGCACGGTCGGCCCGCACGAGCACCTCCAGCGAGCCGATGAACAGCTCGTCGGGGAGCTCGGGCATCGCGAGGCGGCGCGAGCTCGACCGCAGCCGCGCCGCGTTCGCATCGGGCCGGAAGGTGGCCACCGAGCCGTCGGGCTGCTCGTAGGCCTTGCAGCCCTCGAAGATCTCCTGGCCGTAGTGCAGGGCCATGGTGGACGGGTCGAGCTGGAGCGGCCCGTACGGTCGCAGGGTCGCGTCGTGCCACCCACGGTCCGGGTCGTAGTCGACCGTGGCCATGTGGTCGCTGAAGACCCGGCCGAAGCCGGGGTCGGCCATGAGCTCGGCCCGCTCCCGCTCGGAGCGGGGCGAGGGGTGCTCGAGCACCTCGAACAGATCAGCGCTCACAACCTGGTGACGACCTCTCCGGCGACGACGGCCTCCGCGTCCTCCGGGTCGTCGTCCTCGCCGTCGTCCGGGCTCGTGATCTCGCCCAGCGGGGACGCCCACCCGTTGTAGGCGAACAGCAGCTCCTGGTACTCCCCCGCAGCCTCGCGCAGGCGCGCGTCGGCGGCAAAGAGGTTGCTGGGCTCACCGTCGGCGCCCGTCGCCTTGACGGTGTCGTGGTAGTCCTGCAGCAGGGCGACGAACGCGTCGAGCGCGGCGTCGAGCAGAGCGGACTGGGCGTCAGCAGTCTCCGGCATGCGACCAGTGTCGTACGGCCGGAGCGGTGGTGCCGTCCGGCCGCTCCGGAGGGCCTTGATCAGCCGGCGGCGAGCTCCGCCAGCTCGTCGCCCACCTGGTGGGTCGGCGCGGGCGCGGGGCTCTTCGCAAGGCGGGCCAGCACCGCCTGCTCGACCTTCGCGGCCTCGGCGGTGTGGCCGAGGTGCTCGAGCAGCAGCGCGACCGAGAGGACCGTCGCCGTGGGGTCGGCCTTCGCCTGGCCGGCGATGTCCGGGGCGCTGCCGTGCACCGGCTCGAACATGCTCGGGTGGGCGCGGGACGGGTCGATGTTGCCGCTGGCCGCCAGGCCGATGCCGCCGGTGATCGCGGCGGCGACGTCGGTGAGGATGTCGCCGAACAGGTTGTCGGTGACGACGACGTCGAAGCGCCCGGGGTCGGTGACGAAGAACATCGCCGCGGCGTCGACGTGGCTGTACGCGAGCTCGACGTCCGGGAAGTCCGCGTGCACCTCGCGCACGACGCGCTGCCACAGGCGACCGGAGTGGTTGAGGACGTTGTCCTTGTGCACGAGCGTGAGGTGCTTGCGCGGCCGCGCCTGAGCGCGCTGGAACGCGTAGCGCGCGACCCGCTCGACCCCGTACGCGGTGTTGAGGCTCTCCTCGGTGGCGATCTCGTGGGGCGTCCCGGTGCGGATGCTGCCGCCCGCGCCGACGTACGGGCCCTCGGTGCCTTCGCGGACGACGATCATGTCGAACGGCGGGTCCCCGGCGAGCGGGCTCTTCACCCCGGGCATGGTCCGGGCCGGCCGCAGGTTCACGTGGTGGTCGAACGCGAAGCGCAGCTTCAGCAGCAGGCCCCGCTCGAGCACCCCGCTCGGGACCGTCGGGTCGCCGACGGCGCCGAGCAGGATCGCGTCGAAGCCCAGGAGCTCCTCGAGGACGGAGTCCGGCATCGTCTCCCCGGTCGCGTGCCAACGCCGCGCGCCCAGGTCGTAGTCGGTCGTGTCGACCGACGGGTGCACGGCCCGGAGGACCTTGAGGCCCTCGGCGACGACCTCGGGGCCGATGCCGTCACCGGCGATGACGGCGAGCTTCAGCGTGTCTGCCACGCCCCCATCCTTCCGCATCGCCCCGGCCGCCCTCCCGCGGGAGGACGGCCTGGGGCGGGGCGGGCTGAGGCCGTCAGCCGGCGACGGACTGCAGGCCGCGGGCGAGCGCGCTGGTGACCGCCTTGAGCGACGCGGTGACGATGTTGTTGTCGATGCCGACGCCCCAGAGGACGCGGCCCATGACGGTCGCCTCGACGTAGGCCGCGGCCCGCGCGTCCTCACCGCCCGCCATGGCGTGCTCGGTGTAGTCGAGCACGCGGAACTCGACGTCGCGCACGCCGTCGAGCTGCTGCAGCGCGTGCACGAGACCCGCGATGGGGCCGTTGCCCTGACCGGTCAGCACCCGGCCGTCGGCGAACGTGACGGTGACCTCGTCGCCGTCGATGCGGTAGGACACGACGTCGAAGTCGGACGTGCGCTCGAGGTACTCGGCCGAGAAGATGCGCCAGAGCTCATCGGGGAGGACCTCGCCACCCTCGTCGTCGGTGTGGCGCTGCACGGCCTGGCTGAACTCGATCTGCAGGCGGCGCGGCAGGTCGAGCTGGTGCTCCGTCCGCATGATGTAGGCGACGCCGCCCTTGCCCGACTGCGAGTTCACGCGGATGACGGCCTCGTAGGTGCGGCCGAGGTCCTTCGGGTCGATCGGCAGGTACGGGACGTCCCAGTGGATCTTCTGGGGGTCCTCGCCGGCGGCGACGGCTTCCGCGCGTCGCCGCTCGTGCTCGTCGAGGCCCTTCTTGATGGCGTCCTGGTGGCTGCCGCTGAAGGCGGTGTAGACGAGGTCGCCACCCCACGGGTGGCGCTCGGGAACCGGCAGCTGGTTGCAGTACTCCACCGTGCGCCGGATCTCGTCGATGTCGGTGATGTCGATGCCCGGGTCGACGCCCTGGCTGAACAGGTTGATCGCCAGCGTGATGAGGTCGACGTTGCCGGTGCGCTCGCCGTTGCCGAACAGCGTGCCCTCGACGCGGTCCGCGCCGGCCATGACACCGAGCTCGGCGGCGGCGACCCCGGTGCCGCGGTCGTTGTGCGGGTGCAGCGACAGGATGACGGCGTCGCGGTCACGCACGTTGCGCAGGAACCACTCGATGGTGTCGGCGTAGACGTTGGGCGTGTAGCACTCGACGGTCGCCGGCAGGTTGAGCACGGTGCGTCGATCAGCAGTCGGCTGCCACACGTCCATGACCGCGTGACAGATGTCGAGCGCGACCTCCATCTCGGTGTGCGTGAACGACTCGGGCGAGTACTCGAAGCGCACGTCGGTGCCGGGCAGCGCCTCGGTCTCCTTCACGCAGAGCTTCGCGCCGTCGACCGCGATCTGCTTGACGCCTTCGACGTCGGTCTGGAACACGACGCGACGCTGTGCGGGCGACGTGGAGTTGTAGAGGTGCACGATCGCGCGGTCGGCGCCGGCGATCGACTCGTAGGTGCGCGCGATGAGCTCGGGCCGCGCCTGCGTGAGCACCTGGATGGTGACGTCGTCCGGGATGAGGTCGCTCTCGACGAGCTGGCGCACGAAGTCGAAGTCGGTCTGGCTGGCGCTCGGGAAGCCGACCTCGATCTCCTTGTAGCCGATGCGGCAGAGCAGCTCGAACATCTTCAGCTTGCGCTGCGGCGTCATCGGGTCGATGAGGGCCTGGTTGCCGTCGCGCAGGTCGACCGAGCACCACAGCGGCACCCGGGTGGAGGGCTGGTCGGGCCAGGTGCGGTCGGGCAGGTCACGCTGGACCGCAGGTCGGTACCGCGAGACGGGCAGGCGCTTGAAAGGCCCGGACGGGACCGGGCCGATCTTCGGGTTGGTGCTCATGGAGGGCTCCTCGGGTTCGACGTCAGGGTGAGCTGCAGATGCTCAGTGCGGCCAGCACGACGTCGCCGCGACGGGGAGCCGGCCTACGAGGCCCCGCCGCGGCTGCGAAGGAGGAGCAGCCCGCGCGTCATGACCTCAGAGTAGCGGAGGAGCGTCCGCCGAGCGATCGCGTTGGTCTCCGGACGGGCCGGCAGCGTGCTCACGGCTCGTCGGCGGGGGGCTGCCGGAGCGCCGCGAGCACGATGGGCGTGAGCGCCGCGGGGAACACCGGCTCCCCCGCGGCGACGCGGCGCACCGCATCGACGAGGTCGTGCGGCTCGGCCGTCTTGAGCAGGTAGCCGCGCGCGCCCGCGGCGACGGCGGCCATCACGTCTTCCCTCTGGTCCGACGAGGACAGCATGATGACGTGCGTCTCCGGCACGGTCTCGAGGATCGCGCGGGTCGCGTCCACGCCGCTGCCGCTGGGCAGGTTCACGTCCATCACGACGACGTCCGGACGGTGCTCCTGCGCGAGCGCCACCGCTTCACCGATGTCGCCGGCCTGGGCGACGATCGTCGCCGCGCGGCTGCGCGCGAGCACGAGGCGAAGCATGTCGCGCCAGAGCGGGTGGTCGTCGACGAGCAGCAGACGAGGCACTGCGCCTTTCGCCCCCGCGGCGCGCGCCTTGCGCTCGCGCCGCGGCGCGGAGACCGGCACGGGCACGTCGGACTCGCGCGCGTCCTGGGTGCGCGAGCGCACCGCGTAGACCTCCCACGACCCCTCGACACCCCGGAGCTCGTGCGCGCCGCGCTGCGCGAACTTGATGTCGGACCCGGCGCACAGCTCACGCACGGTGCGCGTGACCAGCACGTCACCGGCGCCGGCGAGCTCGAGGACGCGCGCGGTGATGTGCAGGGCGATGCCCGTGACCGTGCGGCCGCGGCGCTGCACCTCGCCCGCGTGGACCGCCGCGCGGACCGGGAGCTTCAGCGGGGCGAGCGCCGGGGCGAACGCGAGGCCGCAGCGGACCGCCCCGCCGGGCGAGGGGAACGTAGCGACCAGGCCGTCGCCGGTGCGCGAGGCCACCCGCCCACCGTGCTCGGCGACGAGCGCCGCGGCGATCGTGTCGTGCTGCTCGAGGAGTCGCTGCCACGCCGCGTCGCCGACCTCGGCGAGCTTGCGCGTCGAGCCCACCAGGTCGGTGAACAGCACGCCCGCCACCGCGCGCTCCCCATCAGCCACGCCATGATCATCGCGCGCCCACCGGCGCGGCTCCATCGGCTTGTCGGCGGCCCGACAGGCCCCCTGTCGGGCTCGCGACAGACCGTGATCCACCGGACATCTGCGCCGATACCGTCGGGCGGTGGACGCGGTCGCGTGGGGGCGGCGCGCGCTCGGAGGGGCGCTCGCAGTCGGCCTCGTCGTCGGCCTGCCCGCGGCGTGGGTCCTCGCCGGTGACTCCGGGACGGCGACGCGTATCGCGCTCTGCACCGTGGCCACCGACCCGAGCGGCGACACCTTCCTCACGCCCCGCACGCCGTACGCGGCCGAGCTCCCCGAAGCCCCGGCCCTCCCCCAGCTCTACGCCCAGCCCGTCGGCTTCCCCGTCAACGGTCAGAGCGACAGTGCGGCCGACCTGCGCGAGCTCGACCTCGGGGACGACGGCTCGACGGTGCGCGTGGTCGTGCACATGCAGGCCGACCCGCGCACCGACCCCTACGCCCCCGCCGGCCGGACGGTGCTGGTCCAGCTGTCCGCGTCCGGGTCACGCACCCCGGCCTACCTCGAGTGGCGCGCCCTCCCCACCGGCACGCGGCAGGCGACCTACGGCACCGTCGCCGGCGCGAGCGGCCGCACGCAGCTCGGGGCTCTCACTCCCGTGGAGGACGCGGGAGCAGGCACCATCCAGATCGACGTGCCGGAAGCGGGCCTGGCCCACGCGTTCGGGATCGCGTCGCTGTCGGGCCACCGCCTGTTCGGGATCTCCGCGGTGTCCTACCTCGCGCTCGACACCGCACCGGTCACCGGCACCGGGTTGGGCTTCATCAGCGGCAGCGTCCCGCTGGACCAGACGCCCGGCTCGCTCCCCTACGTCGTCGGCAGCGGCACCTGCCGCGCCTCGATCCGATGAGCCGCACCCGGAGCAGCGCCCGCGCCGCGCGCTCGGTGGCCGGCGTCATCACGACGGCCGTCGTCTCCGGGGCGCTGCTCGTGGCGACCGCGTTCCTGGGCCTGCACCTGCCGCGCACCGGGCGCCTGCCGGGCTTCGGCGAGCCCGGGCACCTGGCCGCGGGCCGCGGGCTCGACTCCCTGCCCCACCTGTCGAACGACTACGTCAGCCAGGTCCTCGGCACCGACACCGCGACGACGCCGGCATCTCCCGGCAAGGCGCCGCGCCCGGTGCTCGCGCAGCCGGCCAAGCTGCCCGTGCCGCGCGCGACGGCCAGCACGCCCAGCCCCCTCGGGCCGATCGGCTTGGGAACCCCCGGACGGGCCGACGTCGCGAACGACGCGTTCTCGGCCGCACGCACGGTGACGACGCTGCCGTTCGCCGACGGCGGCGGCGATGCCGCGAGCACCGAACCCGGCGAGCCGGCGACCTGTCCTGGCGGTGACAAGAGCATCACGCCCCGCGGCGGCACGGCGTGGTGGTCGTTCACGCCACGCACCACGGTCGACCTCGTCGCCGACTCCTACGGCAGCGGTGCCCCCAGCAGCGTCGCCGCGTACACCGGCACGGCCGGGAACCTCACGCTCGTCGCGTGCGACGCCACGCCCGCGGGCGGTCAGATCCAGCTCACCGCGATCACGCGCACGCCGTACTACTTCCAGGTGCACGCGACCGGCGCGCACGCCGTGCTGCACCTCGGCCTGCTCGGCACGTTGCGGGACGTGACGCCCGGGCCGTCCGGCGGCGGGCTGGCCGGCACCGCGTACGACCCGGTGCTCTCGGCCGACGGGCGCACGCTCGCGTTCGAGTCGAACAGCCGGACGCTCACCGCGAACGTCAACCCGCACTGCGTGTCCGCCGCCGACGAGCCGGACATCGTCGAGGCGGAGTACGGCGGCCAGTGCGCCAACGTGTTCGTGCGCGACATCGCCACGGGACGCACGACGCTCGTGTCGGTGGAGCCGACGGGCACGTCACCCGGCTACGGCAACAGCTACCGGCCGGCGATCAGCCGCGACGGCACCGTCGTCGCATTCGTGTCGACGGCCATCGGCCTGGCGCCCGACAGCCTCTCGCTGACCGGGCTCGTGCCGTCCGTGTACGTCCGCGACCTCAAGACCGGCGTGACGACGCACGTCTCCGCGCCGAGCTTGCTGCGCCAGGCGCACAACCTTGGTGACCCGACCGACCGGCTGCCGTTCATCAACGTCTCGCTGTCGCCGAACGGACGCTACGTCGCCTACACCGCGGAGGCGTTCGACACCGGCAAGGCGCTCGACTTCACGCACTGCGTCCCGCAAGCGCTGTCACGCACGATCGACTCCTACTACCCCGGGCACCCGGCGCTGCCGACCATCGACTACCCGTCGATGGGCGGGACATGTGGCGAGGTCTGGCTCTACGACCGCGTGACCGGCCGGCAGCGCGAGGTCACGACCTCGATCCACGGCGGGGGCAGCAACGAGGCCCTCGTCATCGTCAACTCGGTGACGGATGGCGGAGAGGTCGTGTTCTCCTCCGACGGCGCCGACCTCGTCGCGGGCGACACGAACGACCTGCCCGACGTGTTCGCCGGGCTGCCCGACGGCCACATCGTGCTCGTGTCGCAGACGCCTTCAGGCGCACCGGGCAACGGCACCAGCGTGAACTGGGCGCCGCAGGCCGGGGCAAGCGACGACGGGCGCTTCGTCGCGTTCTCGAGCACCGCGAGCAACCTCGTCGCCGGCGACACCAACGGGTTGCGCGACTCGTTCGTGCGTGACCTCAAGACCGGCCGCACGGTGCGCGTGAGCGTCGCGAGCGACGGCCGCCAGGGCACCGTGCGCCCCGGTCTCCTGCTCGACAACGACCAGTACGAGCCGTCGGTCACGTTGTCGGCGGACGGAAGTCGCGTCGCGTTCGAGTCGGCCGCGTGGGACCTCGTCGACGAGGACAACAACGGCGAGCTGTGCGACACGTTCGTCCACGACCTCCTCACCGGCACCACCCGCATCGCGAGCCAGCGCGACGACGGCTGGCAGCACACGGGCTTCCTCACCGGCGGCTCGTTCATCTCCCCGGACGGCCTGTCGGTGGTCTTCACCGCGATCGACGCCGACGGCCACGCCGACGACTCGAACTACTTCGTGACGATCTACCGGAAGGAGCTCGGATGAGCATCCTGGCGAACGACCCGCCGCGACGACGGCGCTCGGTGCGCTTCCGGGACCGTCCTCTGCTCGAGCGCCTGCTCGTGCCCTACCTCGTGCTGGTCCTCGTGACCGGCGCGCTCGGCACGTACGTGGTGTCGCACGACCTCGCCGTGCGCGGCCAGGTCTCGGTCGACCGCGAGCTCTCGACGCTGTCCCTCCAGACCCGCTCGCACGTGCACGACCAGGAGCTGTACGTCGTCGACGCGCTCACGTTCGCCAGCCACCTGCAGGGCGTCGCCGAAGCGGTGGAGAAGCACGACACCCACGCGGCGCACGACCTGCTGCGCAACGTCGCCGCGTTCCGGCCCGACGCTTCGCGGCTCGCGCTCGTCGACCGCGGCGGCCGACCGATCACGGTGCTCGGCCCGGGCGGCGCCCCGGGTGCGACGCTCGACGCGGGCTCGCTCACCCTGCTGGCGCGCGCGGTCACCGCGACCGACCCCCTGCTGTCGTTCACCAAGGCGGGCGCACCCACGCTCGCCGTCGCGGGCCCGGTGTGCGCCGCGGGCACGGGTGGGGCCACGCCGTGCCGGAGCGTCGGCGCGGCGCTCGCCGAGCTGCCGGTCACCGACCTGCTCCCGATCGCCGACGCGACCGGTCCCGACCGCGGCATCACGATCTTCGGCTCGGACGGCAACGTGCTCGCGAGCTCCGGTCCGGTGCTCGAGGCACCGCGCACGATCCCCAGCGGCGACCACCTCGTGACGCGGCACGCGGGCTCCGGCCGCGCCGCCTACGACGCGCTGTACGCACCGCTCGTGCTGCTCGACACGACCGTCGGATCGGTGGGCGTGCGCATCCCCACGTCCGCGGTGCGCAACGCCGCGCGCACCGATGCGATCGACGTCGCGCTCGTCCTGCTGGGCGCGATGGCCGGCGTCGTGCTGCTCGGGTTCGCGCTCTCGCGCGGAGTGCTGGCACAGGTGCGGCCGCTGCTGCGCACGGTCCGGAGCATCGGTGCGGGCGACCTGTCGTCACGATCGGCCGTGCGCGGTGACGACGAGCTCGGTGAGCTCGCGCGGGGTGTGAACACCATGGCCGAGCAGCTGCAGGCGAACGTCGAGACGCTCGAGTCCCGCGTCGCGCAGCGCACCGAAGAGGTGCAGCGACTCATGCGGCAGCGCTCGCAGCTGTTCGCGGCGCTCTCCCACGAGTTCCGCACGCCGCTCGCGGTCGTTCGCGGAGCCGCCCAGCTGCTGCGCGAGGACCCGACGGTCGTCCGCAAGGCGGAGACCCGCGACATGATCGAGCTGATGCACGACTCGGCGGGCCAGGTGCTCGACCTCGTGAACGCGGTCCTCGACCTCGCGGCCACCGAATCGGCCACCGTGTCGGTCGACCTGCAGCCGGTCGACGTCGCGGAGCTCGTCGTCCCGCTGCGGCGCACCCTCGACGGGCTCGCGACGAGCGCCGGGCTCACCGCCACGGTGCGCGTCCCGGCATCGCTCCCGCCCGTGCTCGCCGACCGCGAGAAGCTGCACGAGGTGCTGCTGAACCTGCTCGACAACGCCGTGAAGTACACGCCGTCGGGCGGTGCGGTCGAGCTGCGCGTCGGCACGTCGACCGCCGACGCGGGTGGCCGCCGCGTGGTGTTCCGGGTGAAGGACACCGGCGTCGGCATCCCGGCCGGCACCGGCGACCAGGTCTTCGAGCCGTTCGTGCGGGCGCCCGGGGTCGTGCCCCAGCACGGCAGCCCGAGCAGCGGGCTGGGGCTCGCCATCGCCAAGGGCCTGGTCGAGGCGATGGGCGGCACGCTGACCTACGAGTCGGTGCGCAGCGGCGGGACGGTCTTCGTCTGCTCGCTGCCCGTCGCCACCCGAGCGGACGCCCCCGCGCCGACCGACGAAGCCGGCCTCGATGCCGCCGCCGAGGTGAGGTCGCTCACCCCCATCACGTAGGGCGAAGTGCCTACGAGCGCAACGGCATCTCCCGTGATGCGCGGCCGTTGGAAATGGTGTGGGCGGGTGTCGGACCTGCCCTCCACGCTGGAGGCATGGGGATGATCATCGTGGCGGTGGGAGCACTGGTGGTCTGGCTCGTCGCGGCGGTGTTCGGCACCGACTCGCGCGAGGGCCGCGACTGGGAGTGGAAGGCGCCGGCCGGGCGGGGGGCTCATCCGGCCACGCCCCCGTTCGTCAGCCTTCGACGAGGTCGACGGACCGCACGCTGCTCGCAGTGACGGCGGGCCCCACCTGGGCCAGCACGTCCACGGGCACCTGCGAGTCGAGCGTGAGCGCCATGAGCGTCTCGCCGCCGTCGGCCACGCGCGCGACCTGCATGCCGGCGATGTTCACGCCGGCGTCGCCGAGCAGCGCGCCCACGCGGCCCACCACACCGGGCTTGTCGGCGTAGCGCACGAACAGCAGGTGCGCAGCCGGCACGAGGTCGACGGTGAAGCCATCGACGGCCGTGAGCTTCTCGACCATGCGCGGGCCCGACAGCGTGCCGCTGACCGAGAACACCTCGCCGTCGGAGCGCACGCCCCGCAGCGTGATGAGCGACCGGAAGTCGGGCGACTCGGCGCCGGTGGTGAGCTCGACCTCGACGCCCTTGTCCTTGGCGAGCAGCGGCGCGTTGACGTAGGAGACCGGGTCTTCCGTGAGCGGCGCGAACAGGCCGCGCAGCGCGGCGAGCTGCAGCACGGTGACGTCGTGGGCGGCGACCTCGCCGAGCACCTCGACGGTGAGCGACGTGACGAGCCCCTCGGCCAGACCGGTGAGGACCTGGCCGAGCTTCTCGACGAGGCCGAGCGCGGGGCGCACCTCCTCGGCGACGACCCCGCCGGCCTGCACGTTCACCGCGTCGGGCACGAAGTCGCCGGAGAGCGCGAGCTTCACCGACCGCGCGACCGCGGTGCCGGCCTTCTCCTGCGCCTCGTGCGTGGACGCGCCGAGGTGGGGGGTGGCGACGACGTTCTCGAGCGCGAAGAGCGGCGAGTCCGTGCACGGCTCCTTCGCGTACACGTCGAGACCGGCCGCCGCGACGCGACCGTCGGTGAGCGCCTCGGCGAGCGCCTGCTCGTCGACGAGACCACCGCGCGCGGCGTTCACGATCACGACGCCGGGCTTGACGGTGGCGAGCTGGTCCTTGCCGATGAGGCCCACGGTCTCGGGCGTCTTCGGCAGGTGGATCGTGATGACGTCGGCCTCGCGCAGGAGCTCCTCGAGCGAGACGAGCCGGATGCCGAGCTGGCTGGCGCGCTGCGGCGCGACGTAGGGGTCGTACGCGATGAGACGGGTGCCGAACGCGGACAGCCGCTGCGCGACGAGGATGCCGATGCGGCCGAGGCCGACCACGCCGACGGTCTTCTCGGTGAGCTCGATGCCGGTGTACTTCGACCGCTTCCACTGACCGTCGCGCAGCGCGGCGGCGGCCGGGACGACGTTGCGCATCGCCGCCAGCAGAAGCGCGATCGCGTGCTCGGCGGCGCTGACGATGTTCGACTGCGGGGCGTTCACGACCATGACGCCGCGGTTCGTGGCGGCGGGCACGTCGACGTTGTCGAGGCCGATGCCGGCCCGGGCGACGACCTTGAGGCGGGTCGCGGCGGCGAGGGCCTCGGCGTCGATCTGCGTCGCGCTGCGGACGATCACCGCGTCGGCGTCGGACAGCGCCGCGAGCAGGGCCGGACGGTCGGTGCCGTCGACCTCGCGAACCTCGAAGTCGTCACCCAGCGCGGCGATGCCGGCGGGCGACAGCTCCTCGGCGATGAGGACGACCGGACGGGAGGTTGTCACAAGAGGTCAGGCTACGGCGTTGTCACTGGTGCGCTCCCGGGAAGTGAGCGCCGCTACAGACCGTCGCACCACCCCCGTCCCAGCCGTGTTCGAATGGGTCGTCCCGACCCCCTCGCGAGGGAGAGCCGTGCCCCAGCCGCCCCGCCCTGCCCTGTCCCTCCTCGCCGCGCCGCTCGCGCTGGCGAGCGTGCTCAGCACGGCCGTCCTCACCGGGTCGGCCGGCGCCGCCCCGAGGGCGACCAAGATCACGCTGAAGGACCCGGCCGCGTACTCGCCGACCTACGCCTCGCCGGTCGCCCCCGGCGTCGACCTCTCCGGCTACACCTCCGCCGCCCACGGCGGCACGGCGGCGAGCAACGTGCTGTCGGTGAACCTCACGCAGCCGGGCGTGTCCACCGACGCGCTCGCCCACTCGGTCACGGAGGAGCACCCCATCGGGCAGTGGGCCTCCTCGCGCGGTGCGGTGGCCGCGGTGAACGGCGACTACTTCGCGATCGGCGGGTCCCAGGCGCCCACCGGCCCCGAGCTCCGCGGCGGCAAGCTGCTGAAGGCGACCACAGTGCCGCAGACCGTGGTCGGCGTGGGCAGTGACGGTGTGGGCCGCGTGTCGACGCTCGCGGAGTCCGGGCAGGTCGGGTGGGGCTCGAAGGGCCACGCGTCCGGGTTGGTGACGATCGGCAGCTACAACTCCGACGTCTACGGCTCGCCGCGCACCGGGCTGGTCGCGCTGTTCGACAACGGCTGGGGTCCGCGCGCCGTGTGGTCGAGCGGCCTGGGCAAGCTCGCGGTGACGCTCGTCGTCAACCGCAAGCACAAGGTGCAGGCCGTCCTGCACGGACCGCCGGCCAACGTGAAGGTCCCGGCGGGCGGCTTCGTCGTGGTCGGCACCGGACCCTACGGGAAGGCGTTCGGCACGCTCAAGAAGGGCACGCCCGCGCGCTACCGCGTGAACGCGGTGACCCCGTCGCCGGCGGCCTTCCGCTGGGCGATCGGCGGAGGGCTCGTGCTCGTCGCCGGTGGCAAGGGCCGGCACTACGGCCCCGCCGACAACAGCGATCCGCACGCCGCGCGCACTGCGATCGGCTTCAAGGACGGTGGGCGCACGATGCTGCTCGTCACCGTCGACCGTGGTGCCGGGTCCGTCGGTCACGGCGCGAACGAGATCTCCGACGAGATGGTCGCGATGGGTGCCACCGATGCGGTGCTGCTCGACGGCGGTGGGTCGACGACGCTGGAGGCGCGGCTGCGCGGCACCGACGGCACGCGCGAGATCGGGGTGGCGCAGGACGGCTACGAGCGTCCGGTGCCGCAGGGCATCGGCGTGTTCGTACCGAAGGGCGACGGCCAGGCGATCGGCATGGACCTCGACCTCGACACGATCGGCGTCTACCCCGGCTACTCGCGCCGCTACGCCGTGCACGGCTACGACGACTGGTACGGCCCGGCCCCGATCGCGGGCACGCCGACGTTGAGCTCGGACCCGCCCGGCGCGGTGAGCACGCCGGCGCCCGGGCTGCTCACGACGTCGCCGTCGGCCAGCGGCACCATCACGCTCACCGCGACCGTCGGTGCGGCGTCCGGCACCGCCGAGCTGCGCGTGCTCGGGCCACTGGTGGCGCTGTCCGCGCCGGGGTCGGTGCGCCTTCCACCCGGCGGGCCCCCGCAAGGGCTCCGCATCGACGGCTACGACGACGGCGGCAACAGCGTGCCGGTCGACGCCGCCGACCTCGCATCGAGCTGGACCTACGACGCGTCGCTGCTGTCGGTCTCGCCCGCGTCGGACGGGACGGTCGCGGTGGCCGCGCTCGCCGGCACCGACGGCGCCCGCAGCAACCTCGTGCTGCACGCGGCCTCCGCGCAGGCGAGCGTCGTCGTGCGCAACGGCTACCTCGACTCCGCGCTCGCGCCCTCGTTCGGCACCCCGGGCTCGTGGACGGCCGCGCCGGGCGTCACCGCGAAGGCGCTGCCGACGCATGGGCACGGCGACGACAACGCCGGCTTGCGGATCGTGCTGCCGTCCAGCGGCTCGGCGACGGTGACGCCGTCGACGAAGCCCTCGCTGCCCAAGGGCTCGGCGCACATCGCGCTCTGGGCGTACGGCGACGGCAAGCAGCACACGGTGCACGTGCAGGTGATGAACCCGTCCGGCAGCCGCACCGTGGTCACGATGGGCACGCTCACCGCGAAGGGCTGGGCGTTCCTCGACGTGCCGCTGCCGTCCGGCTGGACCACCGGCTACGTGACCGCGGCCCAGGTCAGCGGTCCGAAGGGCAAGGCCGGCTCGGTGATCCTCTCGGGCCTGGAAGCCCGCATCTGACGACTGACGCCGTGCGCTGACGCGCACACGCGCCAAAGGCGGCTGGCTAGATGAGCGACGGGTCCGGCCGGCCGTCCTGCGCGGGTGGTTCGTCGGCGGCGGCGATCTATCGCCGCCGCGGACGAGCGCGCGAGCTCGGCTCGCCCCCAGCGGAGATCTACCGCCGCTGAAGGCGAGCCGCACGCAACAGCTCGTTGCCAGCGGCGAACCACCCGCACCGAACCGGCGGGCGCACCCTGCACCCACCTCGCCAGCCGTACTTCTGACGCTCGTCGGCGTCAGCCGACGGCGTCGATCACCCGCTACTCGACGGTGGGGACGTCGGCGAGCCAGCCGAAGAGCGGGCGCAGCTTGCCGCCGACCTCCTCGATCGGGTGGTGCTTGCCCGCCTCGACGAGGCCGTTGAAGCGGTCACGGCCCGCGTCGTCCTCGGCGATCCACTCCTTGGCGAACTCGCCCTGCTGGATCTCGGTCAGGATCTTCTTCATCTCGGCCTTGGTGGCATCGGTGACGATGCGCGGGCCGCGGGTGACGTCGCCGTACTCGGCGGTGTCGCTGATCGAGTAGCGCATGCGCGAGATGCCGCCCTCGTACATGAGGTCGACGATGAGCTTGAGCTCGTGCAGGCACTCGAAGTACGCGACCTCGGGCTGGTAGCCCGCCTCGATCAGCGTCTCGAAGCCCGCCTGCACCAGAGCGGTGGTGCCGCCGCACAGCACGGCCTGCTCGCCGAACAGGTCGGTCTCGGTCTCCTCGGTGAACGTGGTGCGCAGCGCGCCCGCGCGGGTGCCGCCGATGCCCTTCGCGTAGGACAGCGCGAGGTCCCACGCCTTGCCGCTCGCGTCCTGCTCGACCGCGATGAGGACCGGCACGCCACGACCCGCGACGTACTCGCGGCGCACGAGGTGGCCGGGGCCCTTGGGCGCGACCATCGCGACGTCGACACCCGCGGGCGGCGTGATGAGACCGAAGCGGATGTTGAAGCCGTGCCCGAAGAACAGCGCGTCGCCGTCCTTGAGGTGCGGGGCGACGTCGTCGGCGTAGAGCTTCCGCTGCGCGGTGTCGGGCGCCAGGATCATGATGAGGTCTGCCTCGGCCGCGGCCTCCGACGGCGTGACGACACGCAGGCCCTCGGCCTCGGCGCGCGGACGGCTCTTCGAGCCCTCGGGCAGTCCGACGCGGACGTCGACGCCGGAGTCGCGCAGCGACAGCGCGTGCGCGTGGCCCTGGCTGCCGTAGCCGAGGACCGCGACCTTGCGTCCCTGGATGAGCGAGAGGTCGGCGTCGTCGTCGTACTGGATCACCGCGCCGGAGGCGCGAACGGGCTCAGTGGCCATGGCGATTGTTCTTCTCTCGATCTCAGACGGCCCGCAGCGTCTGCTGCGGGTTGGCGGGGTTGACGGTGCCGGTGATGGAGCGGGCGCCCCGGCCGACGGCCACGACACCGGACTGCACGAGCTCCCGGATGCCGTAGGGCTCCAGGTTGCGGACGAGCGCGTCCACCTTGTCACGCGTGCCGGTGGCCTCCACGACCACGGCCTCGGGCGCGACGTCGACGACGCGGCCGCGGAAGAGCTCGACGACCTCGAGCACGCGCTGGCGCGCGCTGGGGTCGGCGGGGTCGGTGCGGACCTTGACGAGCACGAGCTCCCGCTCGACGGCGGAGTCCGGCTCGAGCTCGACGATCTTCAGCACGTTCACCAGCTTGTTCAGCTGCTTGGTGATCTGCTCGAGCGGCGAGTCCTCGAGCTGCACGACGATCGTGATCCGCGACACCGCCTCGTTCTCCGTGGGGCCGACGGCGAGCGACGTGATGTTGAAGCCGCGGCGGCTGAACAGCGCGGTGACGCGGGCGAGGACGCCGGCGCGGTTCTCGACGAGGACGGACAGCGTGTGCGTGCGACCGGTGATCGAAGGTGTGGCCGACATCAGACCTGGTCCTCTCCGTACAGCGGACGCACGTCGCGCGCGGCCATGACCTCGTCGTTGCTCGTGCCGGCGGCGACCATGGGCCACACCATCGCGTCGGGGCCGACGACGAAGTCGACGACGACCGGCATGTCGTCGATGCTCATCGCCTTCTCGATCGTCGCGTCGATCTCGTCGGCGCTCTCGCAGCGCAGGCCGACGCAGCCGAGCGCGTCGGCGAGCTTCACGAAGTCGGGCACGCGGCGTGACAGCGTCTTCAAGTCGGTGTTGGAGTAGCGCTGGTCGTAGAACAGCGTCTGCCACTGCCGGACCATGCCGAGGTTGCCGTTGTTGATGACCGCCACCTTGATCGGGATGTCCTCGAGCGCGCACGTGGCGAGCTCCTGGTTGGTCATCTGGAAGCAGCCGTCACCGTCGATCGCCCACACGAGCGCGTCGGGTCGGCCGACCTTGGCGCCCATCGCCGCGGGCACCGAGTAGCCCATGGTGCCGGCGCCACCGCTGTTGAGCCACGTGTACGGGTTCTCGTAGGAGATGAACTGCGCCGCCCACATCTGGTGCTGGCCGACGCCCGCGACGTAGAGCCCCTCGGGACCGGCGATCTCACCGAGCCGCTTGATGACCTGCTGGGGGGCGACGGTGCCGTCGTCGGGGTGGGTCCAGCCGAGCGGGAAGCGGCCGCGGAGGTCGTCGAGCTCGCGCCACCAGCCGGTGAGGTCCGCGCGGGCGCCGGTGTCGTACTCGGCCTGCACGGCGGGCACGAGCTCGGCGATGGTCTCGCGGCAGTCACCGACGATCGGCACGTCGGCCGCGCGGTTCTTGCCGATCTCGGCCGGGTCGATGTCGGCGTGGATGACGGCCGCGTGCGGCGCGAACGTCGAGAGCTTGCCCGTGACACGGTCGTCGAACCGCGCGCCGAGGCAGATGAGCAGGTCGCTCTTCTGCAGCGCCGCGACGGCGGCGACGGTGCCGTGCATGCCCGGCATGCCGAGGTGCTGCGGGTGGCTGTCGGGGAACGCGCCGCGCGCCATCAGCGTGGTGACGACGGGGATGCCGGTGAGCTCGGCGAGCTTCTTCAGCTCGGCTGTCCCCCGCGCCTTGAGCACGCCGCCGCCGACGTAGAGCACCGGCCGCTTCGCCGACACGATGAGCTTGGCCGCCTCGCGGACCTGCTTGGCGTGCGGGCGGGTGGTGGGCCGGTAGCCGGGCAGGTCGATCACGTCGGTCCAGCTGAACGTGGTCGCCGCCTGGAGGATGTCCTTCGGCAGGTCGACGAGCACCGGGCCGGGCCGGCCCGTGGACGCGAGGTGGAACGCGGCCGCGATGGTCTCGGGGATCTCGTCGGCGTGCTGGACGAGGAAGTTGTGCTTGGTGATCGGCATCGTGATGCCGCAGATGTCCGCCTCCTGGAAGGCGTCGGTGCCGATGGCCGCGCTGGGCACCTGACCGGTGATCGCGACGATCGGGACCGAGTCGAGGTAGGCGTCGGCGATGGGGGTGACCAGGTTGGTGGCGCCCGGGCCCGAGGTGGCCATGCAGACGCCGACCTTGCCGGTGGCCTGGGCGTAGCCCTCGGCGGCGTGGCCGGCGCCCTGCTCGTGGCGGACGAGGATGTGGCGGACGGCCTTGGAGTCGTAGAGCGGGTCGTAGGCGGGCAGGATCGCCCCGCCGGGGATCCCGAAGACGACCTCGGCCCCGACGCGCTCGAGCGAGCGGACGAGGCTCTGCGCCCCGGTCAGCTGAGCTCCGGTCCGGTCGTCGTCCTGGCTGGTCATCGCTGTCCTCTACGAGGTCTGGGAGGGGGTTCGGGGAAGGGGCTGGGTCCGCACCCAAGGGTGCCTGATCGCACAAAAAAGCCCCGTGTCCACAAGGGACAGCGGGGCGCGCGCTGGTCGGAGACCGGCGCGCTAGGGAACTACGAGGATCGGGCTGGGAACGGTGGCCACGAGGGAATGCTGCCGGAATCACAGGACCCACGTCAAACGGGCTGAGAGAATGGTCGCCGTGCGCCCCCTCCTGACCCGGGTTGCCCTGTGCGCGGCGACCGCTGGTGCCCTTGCCCTGTCCGCCACCGGCACCGCTCTCGCGGACGACCCGCCCATCGGCCCCTCCCCCAGCCCGTCCCCGACCGTCATCACCTACGCCCCGGGCAGCGTGGTCACCGTGGTCGGCCGGCTGTCGACCCTGTCGCGGGCGATCATGCAGCTGGACGTCAGCGGCATGGACCAGTCGAGCGCCCAGGCGGCGTTCGACGGCCAGTTCCAGCTGCTCCAGACCCGGACGATCCCGCTCTCGGCCCACCGCACCAACGCCACGGGCGTCGGCTTCTACGTGCACCTGGCCGACTTCGAGCCGGGGGGCGCCCAGGCCACGCCGCAGCTGGGCGAGCCGCACACCGACGGCCGCGCCAACGCGCCGACCTTCACCGTCAACATCGGCCTGACGAAGTACAAGGCCTTCGCGCAGAAGGCCGCCAAGGCGGTCGCGCTCAAGGCCATCAACGCACGGGCGCAGCTCGATGCGAAGAAGGGCGTGATCTTCCTCGCCGGCCGCCCGGCCGCGGCGCTCGACACCGTCCGGCTGCCGCGCGAGGTCCTCGACGCGTTCGCACGCGGCTACAACCGGCTCCGCGTCATCCAGACCGCGGCGCAGTACTCGGGCACGCAGAACCAGAACATCATCCTGATCCACACCGCGGCGAACACCCTCGACTACTTCATCAAGGGCAAGAAGGTGAAGCACCTGGTCGTGGCCACCGGTCAGGCCGGGTACCCGACCCCGCACGGGCTGTTCCACGTCATCCGCAAGGACCCCGCGCCGAGCTGGTACAACCCGCACGACGACTGGTCGAAGGACCTGCCCGACGTCATCGGCCCCGGCCCGAACAACCCGCTCGGCACGCGGGCTCTGCAGCTCGACGCGCCGGGCATCCTCATCCACGGCATCCCGCTGGAGGAGAACGCGACGCTGGGCCAGAACGCGAGCCACGGCTGCATCCGCGTGAAGCGGGAGAACATCGAGGCGCTCTACCCGACCGTCCCCGTCGGCACCCTCGTCGTCATCGTCACCTGAGCCGCTCGCGCGGACGCGGCCGCACGGGAGTGCTAGCCGCCGAGAGCGGCGAGGAAGCGGGCCGCGGCGGGAGCGGCGACGTCCGCGCCGAAGCCGGCCTCGTCGACCTCGACCGCGAACGCGATGGTGCCGCGGAACCCGACGAACCACGAGTCGGTCTTCTTCGGGTCCGACGCGCTCGCGGTGGTCTCGGCCGTTCCGGTCTTGCCGTAGGTGCCGGCCGGCAAGCCGACGTGCGCGGCCGTGCCGTTGCCCTGCTCGACCGCGGCCATGAACGTGCGCAGCGTCGCGGCGACGCCTGCGGGCAGCGCGTGGGTCGTGACCGTCGCGTCGTCGGTCACGTGCGGTGAGTGCCACGTGCCGCTCGCGACCGCGGCGGCGACGCTCGCCATCTGCAGCGGCGACGCGAGGACCTCGTCCTGGCCGATCGCCTGGCCGGCCGCGGCCGCACCGTCCTTGGGCGGCGGGTAGTACCCGCCGAACGACGTCAGCGGCAGCACTCCCCCGGCCGCGGCCTGTGTGGGCGCGAACCCGTACAGCTGCGCGGCCTGCGTCAACGCGTCCTTGTGCGTCGAGTACACCTTGTCGGCGAGCTGCACGAACCACGTGTTGCAGCTCGTCGCGAACGCCTGCGTGAAGGTCTGGCTGCCGAACGACTCGTGCTCGGCGTTGTGGAACGTCCGCCCGTCGATGGTCGCCGTGGGCGTGCAGGAGAGCACCTGCCCGGCCGGGATGCCGGCCATCAGCGCCGCGGTCGAGGTCACGATCTTGAACGTCGACCCCGGTGGGTAGGGCACGGCGATGGCGCGGCCGAGCCCGCCCTTCGGGTGGTTGACGAGGGCCAGCACGGACCCGGTCTGCGCGTCGAGCGCCACGAGCGCGCCGGGGTTCGTCACCGGCCCCATCGCGGCCTCGCCGGCGTGCTGCACGCGGATGTCGAGCGTGGTGGTCACGTCGTGGCCGTCCGTGAGGGCGTACTCCTTCAGCGTCGTCACGTGGCCGGTCTTGTCCTTGATGCCGATCGAACCGCCGGGCGTCCCCTGCAGCTGTGCGGACAGGCCGCGCTCGAGACCGGTGGTGCCGGCGTCGTCACCCTTGAGGAACAGCGGGCCGAGCTGGTGGGCCTCGTCGTCGGACGTGAGGGTGGTGACCTGGCCGCGCAGGTTGGACGCGAGGTCGTCGTCGGCGGCGAGCATCGACGTGCCGTCCTTCGTCAGCACGCGGCCGGCCTTGCCGAGGTGCCGGTCGCGGACGAACGAGCCGCCCGCGGTGAGCTTCGGGTGCACGACCGCGGGCGAGAAGTCGACGGCCCAGTGCCCGGCCACCTTGACGAGCGGGAGCGCATCGTCGAAGGAGAAGTCGCCGAGGCCGCGCAGCACGAGCGCGGCGTGGAACGACGCGCCCGGCGCCTTGCCGGTCGAGCGCACCGGACTGGTCGCCCGGTAGGTCGCGGACGCGACGTCGAGCTGCTCGAGGCTCGCGGCCAGCAGCGCCCGCGCCCCCGCCCGCTGCGCCGGCTCCACCACGGCGGCCGCGCCCGCGGCGTCGCCCTTGGACATCGCCGCGAGGTAGGTCGCGACGACCTGCTCGGCCTCGCGCTGCGAGCGGTGCGCCGCCGCCACCTGGTGGCGGTGGCGCACGACGAGCACCGACCCGAGCGCCGCGACGACGACGACCGCCGCGGTGCCGACGGCCACGCGGCGCCGGCGCACCTGCGTGCGGCGGCGGCCGCCGTAGTAGCGGGATGTACCGGAGGGGGTCAGGGGCACGGCACCACGCTAGGTCGAACTAGCCGCAGACGGCTCCCGACATGGCCGGGCCGACGAGCTTCGCGTACTTCCCGAGGACACCCGTGGTGTAGCGCGGCTCGATCGGCTTCCAGCCGGCCCGTCGCTTCTCGAGCTCGGCGGCGTCGACCTCGAGGTCGAGCTTGCGGTTGCGCACGTCGAGCGTGATGCGGTCGCCGTCCTGCACGAGCGCGATCGGGCCGCCCTCCGTGGCCTCGGGTCCGACATGGCCGACGCACAGGCCGGACGTCGCGCCGGAGAACCGGCCGTCGGTGATGAGCACGACGTCCTTGCCCAGGCCGGCCCCCTTGATGGCCGCGGTGACCGCGAGCATCTCGCGCATGCCGGGACCGCCCTTGGGGCCTTCGTAGCGGATGACGACGACGTCTCCCTTGGCGATGGTGCCGTCGGTGACGGCCTCCATGGCCCCGGCCTCGCCGTCGAAGACGCGCGCCTTCCCGGTGTGCACGAGGTCGTCGAGACCGGCGCTCTTGACGACCGCGCCCTCGGGCGCGAGCGTGCCGTGCAGGATGGCGATGCCCCCGGCCGAGGACAGCGCGTTGTCGATCGCGTGCAGGACCTTGCCGTCGGGGTCGGGCGGCTTGATGGCCTCGACCTCCTCGCCGATGGTGCGGCCCGTGACGGTGAGCGCGTCGCCGTGCAGGAGGCCGGCGTCGAGCAGCGCGCGGAGCACGACGGGCACACCGCCGATCTTGTGCACGTCGCTCATCACGTAGGTGCCGAACGGCTTCACGTCGGCGAGGAGCGGGGTGCGCTTCCCGATGCGCTCGAAGTCGTCGTAGGAGAGCTCGACGCGCGCCTCGTGCGCGATGGCGAGCAGGTGCAGCACCGCGTTCGTCGAGCCGCCGAGCGCCATGACGACGGTGATGGCGTTCTCGAACGCCTGCTTGGTGAGGATCTGCCGCGCGCTGATCCCCTTCTCGAGGAGGTTGACGACGGCCCGCCCGCTGGCGACCGCGTCCTCGACGCGGCGCCGGTCGACGGCGGGCGCGCTCGCGCTGCCGGGCAGCGCCATGCCCAGCGCCTCGGCCGCGCTGCTCATCGTGTTGGCGGTGAACATGCCGCCGCAGCTGCCCTCGCCGGGGCAGGCCGCGCGCTCGATCTCGTCGAGGCGCTCGCGCGTGATGAGGCCGCGGGCGCACGCGCCGACCGCCTCGAAGACGTCGCCGATGGTGACGGCGGTGCCGTCGGCAAGCTGGCCCGGCATGGTCGAGCCGCCGTAGAGGAACACCGACGGCAGGTCCATGCGGGCCGCGGCCATGAGCATCCCCGGGAGGCTCTTGTCGCAGCCGGCGAGCAGGACGAGCCCGTCCATGCGCTCGGCGTGCGCCACGGTCTCGACCGAGTCGGTGATGACCTCGCGGCTCACGAGGGAGGCCCGCATGCCCTCGTGGCCCATCGAGATGCCGTCGCTCACCGCGATCGTGTTGAACTCGATCGGGAAGCCACCGGTCTCACGGACGCCGTCCTTGACGTGGCCCGCGAGGCGCTGCAGCGGCATGTTGCAGGGGGTGACCTCGTTCCACGACGAGGCGACGCCTACCTGCGGCTTGTCCCAGTCGGCGTCGGTCATGCCGATGGCCCGCAGCATCGCGCGCGCCGGCGCGCGCTCGATCCCGTCGGTCACCTCGTGGCTGCGCGTCTTGCTGGGGTTGCTCACGGGGCGAGCCTACGAGCCCGCCACCACGGGGTTCCGCGAGCCCGTCGGGTAGACACGGAGCATGCAGACGCGCAGGGTCGCCGGCGCGGCGATCGCGCTCGCGGCCGCCACGCTGTCGATCGCTCCCGCGACGGCGGCGTCCGTCGCGCCGCAGGAGGCGCGGGCGTGCGCATGGTCGGCGAAGATCGACCCGAACCTGTTCAACGTCGCGTTCCCCGACCAAGCAGCCCACTACTGGTCGCTCGTGCTGCCGGCGGTGCCGGGAACCTCCCTGGTGCTGCGCGGCCGCTTCCCGCACAGCCGCTACATCTCGTTCACGTCGTATGACGCGCAGCTCCGCAGCGCCGACGGCATCAACGACACCCGCATCCAGCCCGACCCGGGCAGCAGCAACCCCTTCCTCGTCGGTGCGTCGCGCACGGTGCCGGACGACCGCCGCGCGTACACCGTGCACGTCGTGCGCGGGCAACGGCCGGCGCAGCCCGCCCCGAACACGCTGTACACCGGCTCGGCCGACGGCACCCACCAGGGCCAGGCCTTCACGCTTCTGTACCGCGACTACCGGCAGGACCGCGGGCTCGGCGACGACGGCGGCGTCGGCCTGCCTTCGGTGTCGATCGCATCGGCCGCCGGGGAGGTGCCGGTCCCGACGTGCCCCTTCCCCGACACACCGGACACCGGCATCAACGCCGCCCTCGCCGGCGCCGCCGCACCGGGGCGCAGCGCGACGCCGGACACGACTCCCCCTGTGTGGCACAAGTTCTACAACCTGCCCACCAGCGGCGCGCTCATCGCCGCGGACCTCGTACCGCCGGCGGCCGGCGCGACCGCGGTCACCACCCGGACCGGTGCCGGCGGCTACCTCGACAACCCCGACAACAAGTACGTGTTCACGGCGGTCACGCCCTACGAGGGGTCGGTGGTGATCATCCACGCGCTGCTGCCGACGACGCCGGCGACCTACGACGGCGAGAAGGTCATGACCGGCGCGCAGCTGCGCTACTGGTCGATGTGCAGCAACGAGTTCGCGACGCAGCGCTTCTACGGCTGCATCCTCGACGACCAGCTGCAGCTCGACGCATCACGGCACTACACGATCGTGGTGTCGGCGAAGGCGGACCGGCCGGCCAACACCCGCGCCGGGTGCGGCATCGACTGGCTGCCGGCGGGCGGCGCTCCCGACACGGTGCTCATCGAGCGCAACATGCTGGCCGACCCCGCGTTCCACCAGTCGATCCAAGTCGCGCAGCAGGGGCACGAGAAGGCCGACCTCGGCGCGTACTACCCGGCGGCCGCGTACACGACGACTGCGAGCGTGGAGGCGCTCGGCTGCCATGCGGCCGGCCCGGCGGACGCCGCCGTCACCCGCGTCGTCCGGCATCCGGTCTCCGCCGCTCCCCCGCCGAGCCACGCAGCGGTGACGACACCCGGACGCCTCGCGGCGACGGGCGGCCTGTCCGCGGCCGCGGCCGGGACCGGGCTGCTCGCCGGAGCCGCCGCACTGCGCGCCCGCCGGCGGCGCGCTACTCGCTGACGCCGAGGGTGCTGAGCACGAGGCCGCGCACCGCCTTCGCGTCGGCCTTGCCGCCGCTCGCCTTCATCACCGCGCCCACGATCTGGCCCGCGGCGCCGATGCGCCCGGCCCGCACGCTCTCGGCCGCGTCGGCGTTGGCCGCGATGGCGTCGTCGACGAGCTTCTGCAGCTCCCCCGTGTCGCTCACCGCGACGAGCCCGCGCGCCTCGACGATCTGCGCCGGCGCGCCCTCGCCGTCGGCGACCGCGGTCAGCACGGTGCCGGACAGCTTCGGCGTGAGCACGCCGTCGCGCACGAGGGCCGCGACCTCCGCGACCGCGGCCGGCGTGACCGAGAGATCGGCCGCGCTGTCGAGCCCGCGCTCGTTGGCCAGCGCGGCGAGCTGGTTCATCCAGAGGTTGCGGGCCTCGGCGGGCTGCGCCCCGGCGGCGACCGTCTCCTGCACGAGCCCGAGCACCCCGGCCGCGGCGAGCTGCGCGACCTCGAGCTCGGTGTAGCCGTACTCGGCGACGAGCCGGGCGCGGATCTCGGCCGGCGACGGCGGCAGCGTTGCGCGGATCTCCTCCACGCGCTCGGCCGTGAACGCGATGGGCACGAGGTCCGGCTCCGGGAAGTACCGGTAGTCGGTCGCCTCCTCCTTGCTGCGCCCACTGCTGGTCGTGCCGGTGCCCTCGTCGAAGTGGCGGGTCTCCTGGAAGACCTTGCCGCCGGCGCTGACGATGGGCACCTGGCGCTCGACCTCGTACCGGATCGCGCGCTCGACGGAGCGCAGCGAATTGACGTTCTTCGTCTCGGTGCGGGTGCCGAAAGCGGTCTCGCCCCGCTTGCGCACCGACACGTTCGCATCGCAGCGCAGCTGGCCCTGCTCCATGCGCGCCTCGCTCGCGCCCACGCCGCGCAGCACCTCGCGCAGCTCGGCGACGTACGCGCGGGCGACCGCGGCGTCACGCATGTCCGGACGCGTGACGATCTCGACGAGGGGAATGCCGGCGCGGTTGAAGTCGAGCAGCGAGTGCGTGGCCCCGCCGATGCGACCGTCGGCCGAGCCCTGGTGCAGCGACTTGCCGGTGTCCTCCTCCATGTGCACGCGCTCGATGCCGATGCGGTGCACGACACCGTCGACGGTGACGTCGAGGTAGCCGTCGGAGCACAGCGGCTCGTCGTACTGCGAGGTCTGGAAGTTCTTCGGCATGTCCGGGTAGAAGTAGTTCTTCCGCGCGAAGCGGCACCACGACGCGATGGTGCAGTTGAGGGCGAGGCCGATGCGCACGGTCAGCTCGACCGCGGCCCCGTTGACCACGGGCAGCGCACCGGGGAGGCCGAGGCACGTCGGGCAGCACAGCGTGTTCGGTTCGGCGCCGAACGTGGTGCCGCAGCCGCAGAACATCTTCGAGGCGGTGCCGAGCTCGACGTGCGTCTCGAGCCCGATCACGGGCTCCCACTCGGTGACGAGGTCGTCGTAGGTGGCTGTGCTCACTTCTTTGGTGGTCACTTCTTCGCCTCGCGCCGGCGCCGGCTGCGCATGACGCCGTTCGCGAGTGCGCAGATGATCGCGAACACGACGAGGGCGATGCCGACGACACCGAACCCGCTGTTGCCCGCGATCGGCCACGCGATGAGCAGCAGCACGCCCGCGATGAGCAGGATGTTCGAGAGGACGACCAGCGGCTTCGGCTTCGGCCGGGTCTTGCCTTGGTAGTCGTCGGTCACAGTGCAGGAACCTCATCCAGGAGTGGGTGGCCGCGCCGCTCGTCGAGCGCGGCTTCGAGGACGGCACCGACCCGGTAGAGCCGGTCGTCGGCCATCGCGGGCGCCATGATCTGCAGGCCGACGGGCAGGCCGTCGGCGGGCGACAGCCCCACCGGCACCGACATCGCGGGGTGGCCGGCGAGGTTGGAAGGGATCGTGCACAGGTCCGCCAGGTACATCTGCAGCGGGTCCTCCACCCGGTCGCCGATCTTGAACGCGGTCGTCGGCGTGGTCGGCGAGACGAGCACGTCGACGCTCTCGTACGCGGTGTCGAGGTCGCGCGCGATGAGCGTGCGGACCTTCTGCGCCTGCCCGTAGTAGGCGTCGTAGTAGCCCGACGACAGCGCGTAGGTGCCGAGGATGATGCGCCGCTTGACCTCGGCGCCGAACCCGACCTCACGCGTCGCCGCCATGACCTCCTCGGCGCTCGCCTGGCCGTCGTCGCCGACGCGCAGGCCGTAGCGCATCGCGTCGAACCGGGCGAGGTTGCTCGAGCACTCGCTCGGGGCGATGAGGTAGTACGCGGGCAGCGCGTAGTCGACGTGCGGGCAGCTGACCTCGCGCACGTCGGCGCCGAGCTCGGCCAGCAGCTCGATCGCCTCGCGCACGCGCTGCATGACACCGGGCTCGTAGCCGTCGCCGTCGAGCTCCTTGACCACGCCGACGCGCACGCCTGTGAGGTCGCGCGCGGCGGCCGCGTCGCGCACCGGCGGGACCGGAGCGTCGATCGAGGTGGAGTCGAGCGGGTCGTGGCCCGCGATGACGCTGTGCAGCAGAGCGGCGTCCGCGACGGTGCGCGCGCAGGGGCCCGCCTGGTCGAGCGAGGACGAGAACGCGACGAGCCCGAAGCGCGAGACGCCACCGTAGGTGGGCTTGACCCCGACCGTGCCGGTGACGGCCGCCGGCTGGCGGATCGAGCCGCCGGTGTCGGTGCCGAGCGCCAACGGGGCCTCGAACGCGGCGAGCGAGGCCGAGCTGCCGCCCCCGCTGCCGCCGGGGATGCGGGTGAGGTCCCACGGGTTGTGCGTCGGACCGTAGGCGCTGTTCTCGGTCGAGCTGCCCATGGCGAACTCGTCCATGTTCGTCTTGCCGAGCACGACGGCGCGGGCCTCGCGCAGGCGGCGGACGACGGTGGCGTCGTAGGGCGGACGCCAACCCTCGAGCACGCGCGACGCGCACGTGGTCGGGACGCCGCGCGTGGCGAAGACGTCCTTCACCGCGACCGGCAGGCCGGCCAGCGGCCCGAGAGCCTCTCCCGCGGCGCGCGCGGTGTCGACCGCGCGGGCCTGCGCGATGACGTCGTCGGGGTCGAGGTGCAAGAACGCGTGCACGTGGTGCTCGACGGCCGCGGCGCGGTCGAGGTGGGCGCGGGCCACGTCCTCGGCGCTCGCCTCGCGCGCCGCGAGCAGGCGCGAGAGCTCGGCCGCCGTGAGGCGGGTCAGGTCGGTCATGAGCGGCTAGTCCTCGTCCAGGATGCGCGGCACGCGGAAGCGGCCGTCCTCGGCGGCGGGCGCCTGCGACAGCACCTCGTCGCGGTCGAGCGACGGCCGCACCACGTCGGCGCGGAAGACGTTGGTGAGCGGGACGGCGTGGCTCGTCGGGGGCACGTCGGCCGAGGAGACCTCGCCCACGCGCTTCACCGCGTCGAGGATGACGTCGAGCTCCTGGGCCAGCTTGCCGAGCTCGTCATCGGTCACCGCGACCCGGGCCAGCCGGGCCAGGTGGGCGACCTCCTCCCGCGTGATCGTCACGGGCCCGATCGTAGGCGGGCGCCGGGAGCCTGCGAGCGGGCCCCATGATCAGGCGCCGGGAGCCTGCGAGCGGGCCCCATGATCAGGGCTGGGGAAGGTGGACCTGCGGGCCGCCGGGCACGGATCTTCACCGCGCAGGAACGGCACGGAAACACGGACGCAAAGTGCGCGGGCGACCCTCGGGGGCGTGACGTACCTGCTGCGCGTCGTGCTGCCCGACCGGCCGGGATCGCTGGGCGCGGTCGCGTCCGCGATCGGCGCCGCGGGCGGCGACATCGTCAGCCTCGACGTCGTCGAGCGGGGGCCGGACGGCGCGGTCGACGACCTCGTGGTCGAGCTGTCCGGGGGGCTGGCCGACGTGCTGATCACCGCGGCGCAGTCGGTCGAGGGCGTCGTGGTCGAGTCGCTGCGCCCGTACCAGGGCGGGCAGGACATCCACCGCGACCTCGAGCTGGTCGACGAGCTCGCCGCGGACGCCGGCCGGGTCATCGAGCTGCTCGTCGCCGGCGCCCCCGGCGTCTTCCGCGCCGGCTGGGCGCTGCTCATCGAGCACGGCCGCGTCGTGATCGAGAGCGCCGGCGCCCCGGACAGTGACGGCATGGCCTTCCCGTGGTTCCCGCTCACGTCCGCGCGGCGCATGGACCATGCCGAGGATTGGGTGCCGCCGCGGTGGAACACGCTCGGCATGGAGATGGCGGCCGCCCCGGTGGGCGATCCGCGGCGCGTGATCCTCATCGGCCGGCCGGGCGGTCCGCGCTTCCGCGCGAGTGAGGTCGTGCGCCTCGCGCACCTCGCCGGCATCGCATCGACGGTCGCGCGGACGTCCGCGCCGGTGCGGGTCTAGGCGGGGAGCGAGCGCAGGCGGCGGCGGCGCGAGGACCCCACCGCGGGTGCGTGGTCGCGCTCGGACGCCCAGGCGAGGAACGTCTCGGCGGGCATGGCCGGCGCGACCAGCCACCCTTGCGCGTCGTCGCAACCGATCGCCCGCAGCGCGTCCCAGGTGGCCTGCGACTCGACACCTTCGGCGACGACGGTCACCCCGAGCGAGTGGCCGAGCTCGACGACCGTCCGCACGATCGCGGTCGACTGCGGGTCGCGACCGGCGCCCATCACGAACGAGCGGTCGATCTTGAGCTCGGTGACCGGGACGCGCGCGAGGTGCGACAGCGACGAGTAGCCGGTGCCGAAGTCGTCGAGCGACAGGCCGACACCCATCGCGGCGAGGCTGTTCAGAGCCGTCGTGGCGCTCGGCTGCTCGCCCAGCATGCTGCGCTCGGTGATCTCCAGGCTCAGCAGGCCGGCGGGCAGCTCGCGCCGGCGCAGCTCGGCGCCCACCTCGTCCGCGAAGCCCGGCGCGAGCAGGTCGCGCGCCGTGACGTTCACCGCGACGGCGACCGGCACGCCCTGCGCGCGCCACGTGGCCTGCTGGTCGAGCGCGCGGCCGAGCACGTACGCCGTCACCTCACGCATGAGGCCTGTCTGCTCGGCGAGCGGCAGGAACTCATCGGCGGGAACCAGGCCGCGCGTCGGATGCGTCCAGCGCAGCAGCACCTCCGCACCGACGAGGCTCCCGTCCTCGAGCGACACCTTCGGCTGGTACGCGAGATCGATGTCGCCACCGTCCAGCGCGCGCCGCAGCTCGGCGAGCAGTCCGAGCCGGCTGCGGCTCGCCTCGTCGTCGAGCTCGAAGACGTGCAGGCCTTCGCGCTCGCGCTTCGCCACGTACATCGCCGCGTCCGCGTGCTTCAGCAGCGCGTCGCTCTCGTCCGCGTGCCGCGGGTACAGCGCGATGCCGATGCTGCCGTCGACCACGACCTCCATGCCCTCCAGCGGGAACGGTTCGACGATCGCGGCCAGGCAGCGCGCGGCGATGCGGCTCGCCTCATCGCCGTCGGTGATGTGCGGGAGCACGAGGCCGAACTCGTCGCCGCCGAGGCGCGCGACGGTGTCGCCGTCGCGCAGGCAGCCGCGCAGGCGCTCACCGATCGCCTTGAGCAGGCGGTCACCGGCCGCGTGCCCGAGCGTGTCGTTGACCTCCTTGAAGCGGTCGACGTCGAGCAGGCAGTACGCGACCGACCCGCCGGACACGCGCGCGTCGTCCACCGCCTCGGCCAGCCGTTCGGTGAGCAGCTTGCGGTTGGGCAGGCCGGTCAGCGCGTCGTGCAGCGACTGGTGCTCCTTCTCCAGCGACAGCGACGCCGTCAGGTAGACGGCGGCGAGCGGCGGGACGAGCAGCGGGACGAACGACGGGCCGGCCTGCGCGGCGAGCACGATCAGCGGCGACATCGCGAACAGCGCCGACGTGACGACCAGGTCGTGCGCGATGTCCGTGCGCAGCGTCGCGAAGAACGGGCGGTCCGCGTGCAGCGACACCGCGCGGGCGACGAACACGTTGTTCGTGAGCAGGTAGGCGGTGCCGGCGAGCACGAAGTCGAGGAGGTTGTCGCGGGCGACGTCCCGCGGGCCGCTCGTGGTCGCCGCGGCGTGCAGCAGCAGGAGCACGCCCTGCGCCGCGCCGAGCGACAAGGTCTGCTGGGCGATGTTGAACGCCGAGCGCCACGCCGCGCGCGAGCGCACGAGGTCCGAGATCAACGTGCCGGCCGCCAGCGCGAGCACCGCCGTCTCGAGCCCCCACCGGAGCAGCAGCGCGAACGCGAACGCGAGCGAGATCTGCACGCCGGTGGTGTCGGTCCGGCCGGCGGTCACCATCGGCCGCAGCTCGCCGACGACGAGGAGGGCGGCCACGAGCACCCCGCTGGCCCCGAGCTGGCCGATGGCGCCGGGTGCGATCTGGCACAGGATCGCGACGAACAGGCCACCGCCCGCCAGCGTCACCCCGGCGACGAAGGACCAGAAGCGCCGGGCGACCGTCGCCGGGACCTGCTCGCGGTTGTCCGGGCGCCCCGCGGACGCGCGAGCGGTCACCCCACCCCCTGAACGCCTCTGTCGTCCTCGTGCCCCTATCCGGCCAGATCTCGACACTTCGGGCAGCACCCTTGAGACCCGAGTGCTCGGCCGTTGGGGTCGCGATGATGATCGGCGGCGAACGGCCCCGCGGCGGGCGGCCGTTCGGCTCAGTCCGGGACGGTGGCGAGCTTCGCCGCGGCTTCGGGCCCTTCGAAGAGGAGCGCGGCGAAGCCCGCGTCGTCGAGGATCGGCCGCTTGAGCGCGATGGCCTTGTCGTACTTCGACGCTCCGGGGTCGGCACCGACTACGACGAAGTCGGTCTTCTTCGACACGCTGGCGCTGGCCTTGCCACCACGCTCGACGACGGCTTCGGCCGCGCTGTCGCGCGAGTAGTCGGCGAGCGTGCCGGTGATGACGACGGTGATGCCTTCGAGCGGCTTCGGACCGGCGTCTGCCGCCTGCGCCTCCTCCATCTCGACGCCCGCGGCGCGCCACGCCTCGACGATCGCGACGTGCCAGTCGACCGCGAACCACTCCTTGATGGCCTCGGCGACGGTGGGCCCGACGTCCTCGACGGCGGCGAGCTCCTCGACGCTCGCGTCCTGGATGGCCTGCACGCTGTGGAACCGGCGCGCGAGGTTGCGCGCCGTGGGTGCGCCGACGTGCCGGATGGACAGCGCGACGATCACGCGCCACAGCGGCTGGTGCTTGGCCTTGTCGAGGCTCCCGAGCAGCAGCCGGCCGTTGGCCGACAGCGAGCCGTCCTTGTTGCGGTAGAACTCGGTGCGGAGCAGCTGCTCCTCGTCGAGCGCGAACACGCCGCCCTCGTTCTCGAGCACCTTGTCCTCGAGCAGGGCGATGGCGGCCTTGTAGCCGAGACCTTCGATGTCGAACGCGCCGCGGCCCGCCATCGCGAAGATGCGCTCGCGCACCTGGGCGCGGCAGAACTCCGAGTTCGGGCAGCGCAGGTCGGCGTCGCCTTCCTTCTCCTGCCGCAGCGGGGTGCCGCACTCCGGGCACTTCTTCGGCATGACGAAGGCCTTCTCGTCGCCCGTGCGCGCGTCGACGACGGGCCCGACGACCTCGGGGATCACATCGCCCGCGCGCCGCACGACCACGGTGTCGCCGATGAGCACGCCCTTGCGCTTCACCTCGGACGCGTTGTGCAGCGTCGCGTTCTCGACGACCACTCCCCCGACGTGCACCGGCTCGAGCTGCGCGAACGGCGTCGCCCGGCCGGTGCGACCGACGGAGACGTGGATGTCGAGCAGCTTCGTGGTCGCCTCTTCCGGCGGGTACTTCCACGCGATCGCCCACCGGGGCGACTTGCTCGTCGCGCCGAGCCGGCGCTGCAGGTCGAGCCGGTCGACCTTGATGACCACACCGTCGATCTCGTGCTCCACGTCATGGCGGTGCTCGCCGTAGTGCGCCACGTAGCGGCGCACGCCGGCGAGGTCGGGCATCACCTCGTAGCGCGTGCTCGTCGGCAGGCCCATCTCGCGCAGCGCCTCGTAGGCGGCGGACTGCGTGGGCGGGTCGAAGCCCTCGCGCGCACCGAGGCCGTGCAGCGTGGCCGCCAGCGGACGGCTCGCGGTGACGCGCGGGTCCTTCTGCCGCAGCGACCCGGCCGCCGCGTTGCGCGGGTTGGCGAACGGCTTGCCCCCGTTCTCGACGAGCCGTGCGTTGAGGTCGGCGAACGCCGCGACCGGCAGGAAGATCTCGCCGCGCACCTCGAGCAGCCGGGGCGGGCTGCTGCCCTTGAGCTTGCTCGGGATGGAGGCCAGCGTCTTCACGTTGTTGGTGACGTCCTCGCCGGTGACGCCGTCACCGCGGGTTGCCGCGACGACGAGGTGGCCGTCCTCGTAGACGAGGTCGATCGCGAGGCCGTCGATCTTCAGCTCGCAGAGGAACGCCTCGACCGGGACCTCGCGGGTGGCGCGCTCGGCCCACGCAGCGAACTCGTCGTCGTCGAAGGCGTTGTCGAGCGAGAGCATGCGCTCGCGGTGCGTGACCGGCTCGAAGCGGGTGTCGAAGGTGCCGCCGACCTTCTGGCTGGGCGAATCCGGTGTGAGCAGCGCGGGGTAGGCCTCCTCGAGCGCCTGCAGCTCGCGCATGAGCTTGTCGTACGCGGCGTCGGAGATGGTCGGCTGGTCGAGCACGTAGTAGCGGTAGGAGTTCTCCTCGAGCTCACGGCGCAGGTCGTTGACCCGGCGCACGGCGTCCTCGGGCGGCTCGGTGGCGCGCTTCGGGCTCACGACGCGAGCTCGGCGGCGGTGTCCCGCGCGGTCTTCAGCGCGGCCCGCGCCTCGGCGGGCGTCGCACCGGCGAGGCCGCACGTGGGGCTCACGGCCACGTGGGCGAGGGAGTCGGGGGTCAGCCCGAGCCGCTTCCAGAGCATCCGCACGGGCTCGACGCTACGGCGCGGGTCCGACGGGCGCCCGGAGCTCGCGAGCGGGCCAGATGATGTCGTGCTGCTGCCGCTGCTCGGGACAGTGCCGGCGACGAGGCCGACCCCTGCCTCGATGGCGGAGCCGAGCTGCTCCTCGTCCTGCTCGATCGTGAGATCGACCGACACCCACTGCGCACCGGCCTCGCGGAAGAACGCGATCGGCGCGAGCGGGGTGCAGCAGTGGACGCCGGGGACGGCCCCCGCCTCGGCGATCGCGCCGAGCACGGTGCGCAGGCCGTCGAGGAGCTCGGCGCGGTCGGGCTGCCGGAGCACGCCGTAGCCGCTCGCGCTGCGCAGCCGGCCGTCGCGCACCGTCGGCAGCAGCGGTTCGTCGACCTGCACCAGCAGGTCGGTCACGTGCGGCAGGCGACGGCGCAGGTCGGTGATGTGGATGCG
Source organism: Mycobacteriales bacterium (assembly GCA_035545535.1). Lineage (GTDB taxonomy): Bacteria > Actinomycetota > Actinomycetes > Mycobacteriales > CAJCIY01 > DASZYF01. The sequence continues at coordinate 48,532 of DASZYF010000076.1, forward strand.
CACGCCGTCCGCGAGCGCCTCCGCGACATCGTGGCAGGCACCGTGGTCGGACAGCACCTTGTCACCGAGCGTCAGCTCGGTCGTGCCGGAGAGCGTCCACGGACCGGCGAGCTGGGCCTTGAACAGCCCGTCGTGGTCGTGGGCGGCCTCCTCGACCGCGTCGAGGTCGCGGGCCAGCAGGTCGCGCGCGCGGCGATGGTCGACACCGGGACGGGGCACGATCCGCCAGCCGCTCGGCTGCAGGTCGGCCCACAGGTCGGTGAGCAGGAGCAGCCCCCGGCCGGTGATCCCCGCGCCGGCGCCCCGGTCGGGCAGCTCGGGGACGTGCGGCAGGTCGGGCAGCTCGCCGACGACGAGGCGGGCTGCCTCGGGCGCGTCGGTGCCGGGCAGGCTGCCGACGCCGGTCGCCGTGCCCGGACCCCACGGCACGGCCATGCGGAGGCTGCGGTGCGCGCTAGCGGCGGCGCGGAGCCTTGCGCGGCTCCTCGACGGCCGACTCGCCCTCGAGCCAGGCGAGGTCGGCGCGCAGCAGCGCGATGACGTCCGCCCGGTCGGCCTCGGCTGTGCGCAGCGCGAGCGAGTAGCGCGAGATCACGCCGAGGTCGGTCAGGGCGACGCGGTCGTTGCCAGCCATGCGCCCACCCTAGAGCGGGGGCCGGCGAGACCGCCCCGCTGGGGTGTCTGTTTTCCGCTAGGAGGTGTCGGTGGGGCGAGCGATGCTGGTCGCGTGCTCGACGCCGATGCCTGCTACCGCGCAGTGGCTGCGAAGGACAACCGCTTCGACGGCCGCTTCTGCACCGCGGTGCTGACGACGCGGATCTACTGCCGCCCGTCCTGCCCGGCGCGCACGCCGCACCGCCGCAACGTGGAGTTCTACGCCGAGCCCGCCGCCGCCGAGCGCGCGGGCTTCCGGGCCTGCCGCCGCTGCCGTCCGGACCTCGCGCCGGACTCCCCCGACGTCGACGTGCGCGGCGACCTCGTGGGCCGCGCGCTGCGGCTCGTCGCCGACGGCGTGGTCGATGACGAGGGTGTCGCGGGCCTGGCCGCGCGGCTGCACGTGAGCGAGCGCCACCTGCTGCGCACGTTCACCGCCGAGGTCGGCGTCGGTCCGCTCGCCGTCGCGCGCAGCCGGCGCGTGCGACTCGCCCGCTCGATGCTCGAGGTGAGTGATGCACCCGTGAGCGACGTCGCGTTCGCCGCCGGGTTCGGCAGCATCCGCCAGTTCAACGATGCGATGCGCGAGTCGACCGGTCGCACCCCGACCGAGCTGCGCGCCGCGCGCCGGCGCGACGCCGCGCCGGAGCCCGGGCTCGTCCTGCGCCTCGCCGTCCGCCCCCCGTTCGACGGTCCTGCCGCGCTGCGCTGGCTCGCCGCCCACGCGATCCCCGGTCTCGAGGTCGTGACGTCGTCGAGCTACACGCGGCTCGTGCCCGGTGGGAGCGTGACGCTGATGCCGGTCGGACGACCGGAGCGGGCGAGCGGCCCCGGTGACGGCGTGGACCACGTGCGGCTCCGGGCCGAGGTCGACGATCCCCGCACGTTGGGCCGGCTCGCCCGCCGCGCCCGGCAGCTGCTCGACCTCGACGCCGATCCGCAGGCGGTCGCGGCGGCCCTGCCCGACCTCGCGGGTCCCCACCCGGGCTTGCGGGTGATGGGTTCGTGGGACCCGTGGGAAGGGCTCGCGCGCATCGTGCTCGGCCAGCAGGTGTCGCTCGGCGCGGCCCGCACGTTCGGCGCGCGCCTCGTCGCCGCCGCGAGCACCGACGGGCGCTTCCCGACCGCCGCAGACGTCGCGGTGGCCGACCTCTCGAGCGTCGGGCTCACCGGTGCGCGCACACGCTCGCTCCAGGCGTGCGCCGAAGCCGTCGCGAACGGGGATGTCGTGCTCGACGGCTCGGTGCCGGCCGGGGACGCGCTGGCCGCCTTGCTCGCGCTGCCGGGCGTCGGCCGGTGGACCGCGGCGATGGTCGCGATGCGCGTGCTGCGCGATCCCGACGCCTGGCCCGCGAGCGACCTCGTCCTGCGCAAGGCCTGCACCACCACCGGACTCGACCCCGACGACGCCGAGGCGTGGCGCCCGTGGCGCGCCTACGCCGCCACCCACCTCTGGGCGTCATCCATGAGACCAGCCGTGCTGAAGGAGAGGGACGTCCCGTGAGCACCCCGTCGACCCGGTTGACCGCGACCACGATGTCCACGCCGGCCGGCGCGTTCGGCCTGGTCGTCGACGACGACGGCACCGTCGTCGCGGCCGGCTTCTGCCCGGTCAGCGACCTGGCCCGCCGCCTGCACGACGACGTCGAGGTCGTCGACGACCTCGGTGCCGCATCGCGCGCGATGGAGCGCTACTTCGCGGGCGAGCTGACCGCGTTCGACGTCCTGCCCGTCCGGCAGGCGGGCACGCCGCACCAGCAGGCGGTGTGGAAGGCGCTGCGCGACATCCCGGCCGGTGAGACCGTCACCTACGGCGAGCTCACCGCCCGGCTCGGGCTGCCGCCCGGCGCATCGCGCTCGGTCGGCTCCGCGTGCGGCGCCAACCTCATCGCACCGATCGTCCCGTGCCACCGCGTGGTGCGCACCGGCGGCGGGCTCGGCGGCTACTACTACGGCCTGCCCACGAAGCAGTGGCTGCTCGACCACGAGTCGAGCACCGCCCGCCTCCTCTGACCGCCCACATCGGACTTGTGGCAGCCGCGCACCGCGCGGACCCGCCACAAGTCCGATCTCGACCGGTAGGAAGGACGCATGCCGGTCGCACTCGTCACGGGGGCGAGCCGCGGTATCGGGCGCGCGGGAGCGCTCGCGCTCGCCGACGCCGGCTTCGACGTCGCCATCACCGCGCGCACCGTGCGCGAGGGCGAGGGCCGGAGCGAGCCGAGCTCATCGCGGGAGAGCGCCGTCGCGCTCCCCGGGAGCCTCGAGACGACGGCCGCGGAGATCGAACGGCGCGGGCAGCGCGCCCTGCCGATCGCGATGGACCTGCTCGACCGCGACGCGGTGATCGCGGCCCCGGCGAGGGTGCTGGCCGAGTGGGGCCGCATCGACGTGCTCTACAACAACGCGATCCACCAGGGCGGCACGCTCGAGCGGATCCTCGACCTCACGCCGCAGGCGACGCTCGACCTCGTCACCGCGAACTACGTGCACCAGCTGCTGCTCATCCAGCAGGTGATCCCGCACATGCTGGGGCGTGGCGGCGGCCGCATCATCAACATGGTGTCCGCGTCCGCACGGCTCGATCCGCGCGCACCGGCCGGCGAGGGCGGTTGGGGCATCGCCTACTCGGCGTCGAAGGCCGCGTTCGGCCGGGTGGCCGGCGGCATCGAAGCGGAGTTCGCGGCCCGCGGGGTGCGCGCGTTCAACGTCGACCCCGGCAACGTGGTCACCGAGAAGCGACGCGCGACGAGCCCGCTCGACCAGTTCTCGGCGTACGGCTCCGACCCGCCCGAGGCGACGGCCCGCGTGGTCGCCTGGCTCGCCACCAGCCCCGACGCGGTCGAGCACGCCGGCACGTGGATCTACGCCCCGACGTTCGTCGACGAGATCCAGGCGCCGCCGAGCACGACGTCGCCGTCGTAGAGCACGACGGCCTGGCCGGGCGCGATGCCGAACGCCGGCTCGTGCAGAGCGATCGCGAGCTCGTCCCCTCGCACCGTCACGTCGGCGGCGATCGGGTCGGCGTGCGCGCGCAGCTGCACGTCGCACGAACGCGAGGGACCCTCATACGTCGAGGCGGTTCCGGTGAGCGATGTGACGGCGAGCTCTTCACGGGATCCGACGACCACCGTGCGGGACGCCGGCTCGATCGACAGCACGTAGCGAGGCTCGCGCGTGCCGCCGCCGAGCGGAACGCCGCGGCGCTGGCCGACCGTGAACGCGTACGCGCCGTCGTGGGCGCCGACGACCGCACCCTCGCGGTCGACGATCGGCCCCGGCTGCGGCCCGAGAGCAGCTCGCAGGAAGCCCGCCGTGTCCTGCCCGGTGAAGCACACGTCGAAGGAGTCCGGCTTCTCGGAGACGAGCAACCCGCGTTCGCGCGCCTCCGCCCGCACCGCTTGCTTCGTCGAGGTGCCGACGGGGAAGACCGCACCGGCGAGCTGGTCGCGGCGCAACGTGCCGAGGACGTAGGACTGGTCCTTGGCGCGGTCGACCGAACGGCGCAGCACCCCGTCCGCGACGCGCGCGTGGTGGCCGGTGACGAGCCCGTCGAAGCCGAGCGCCCGCGCCCGGTCGAGCACCGCGGCGAACTTGATGCGCTCGTTGCAGCGCACGCACGGGTTGGGCGTCTGACCGGAGGCGTAGGACGCGACGAAGTCGTCGATCACGGACGCGGCGAACGTGTCCGCGAGGTCCCACACGTAGTACGGGACGCCCAGCACGTCGGCGACGCGGGCGGCATCCCGCGCGTCATCGGGCGTGCAGCAACCGCTGCCGTCGATGCCGTGCGTCAGCGCGAGGTGCACGCACGTGACGTCGTGCCCGGCATCGACCGCGCGGGCCGCCGCGACGGCGGAGTCGACGCCGCCCGACAGAGCAGCCAGGACCTTCTGCGGACGGGGTCTGGCGACCCTCATCGAGACGGCCGCACCGCGCCGGCGAGGCGGGCGCGTTCGACGGCGCCGGGCAGCACGGCGACGAGCTCGTCGATGTCGGCCGGCTGCGTGGTGTGGCCGAGCGAGAAGCGCAGCGAGCCGCGGGCGCGGGCGATGTCCTGGCCCATCGCGAGCAGCACGTGGCTGGGCTTGGCGACCCCGGCGGTGCACGCCGAGCCGGTGGAGCAGGCGACACCCTGCGCGTCGAGCAGCATCAGCAACGCGTCGCCCTCGCACCCCGGGAACGACAGGTGCGCGTTGCCGGGCAACCGACCCGACGGCGACGGATCGCCGTTGAGCACGGCGTCGGGCACCGCCGCGAGCACTCGCTCGACGAGCTCGTCGCGCAGCGCCATGAGCTGCACGGCCCGCGCGGCGCCGTCCCGGCGCACGACCTCGAGCGCGGCGGCGAAGCCGGCGATGCCGGCGACGTCGACCGTGCCGCTGCGCACGTCGCGTTCCTGACCGCCCCCGTGCAGCAACGGCGTCACGTCGGCGTCGCGACCGAGCAGCAGCGCGCCGACACCGACCGGGCCGCCGACCTTGTGCGCGGAGACGGTCAGCGCGTCGGCGCCGCTCGCCGCGAAGTCGACGTCGAGCTGGCCGACGGCCTGCACCGCGTCGGTGTGGAACGGGATGCCGTGCGCGTGCGCGAGCTCGGCGAGCGCGGCGACGTCGTTGACGGTGCCGACCTCGTTGTTCGCCCACATGACGGTGACCAGCGCGGCCGTGGCCGGCCCGCCGTCGGCGGCGAGCGCCGCGGCCAGCGCGTCCGGGTGCACGCGGCCGAGCCCGTCGACCTCGATCCACGTGACGCGGGCGCCCTCGGCGTCGTGCAGCCACGTGACCGCGTCGAGGACCGCGTGGTGCTCGACGCGGCTGGCGATCACGCGGTCGCGAGCGGGGTCGGCCGCCCGGGCGGCCCAGAACAGCCCCTTCACCGCGAGGTTGTCGCTCTCGGTGCCGCCGCCGGTGAACACCACCTCGCTGGGGCGCGCGCCGAGCACGGACGCGACGGTCTCGCGGCTCTCCTCGACGACGCGCCGGGCCCGGCGGCCGGGTCCGTGCAGCGAGCTGGGGTTGCCGATCTCGCGCAGCGCGCGCGTCACGGCCTCGTACGCCTCGTCCACGAGGGGTGTCGTCGCGGCGTGGTCGAGGTACGCCGTCACGCCTGCGAGCCTAGGCGAGGGCGTCCCCACCCGCCTCAGGCGTTCTCCCTAGGCCTAGGAGGGAGGATCGTCGAGGACCACCTGGGTCGCGTGCCGGCCGAGGCTCGCGCGGACCTCGCGGATGGCCGCCACGGCCACCGCGCCGGCGTCCGCGCCCGGGTGCCGGCTCACGTGCACGACGAGCTGCTCGGCGCCGTCGCGCTCGCTCCGCCGCCGTTCGACCCGGGCGCCGGAGACGTCGGAGAGGAGCCGAAGGCGGTCCGGGAGCCCGTGGACCGGGTCGACCGCCTTCGCGAGCCCGAAGCCGGTGGCGATGCGCGGGACGGTGCGCCCGTCGGCGCCGATGCCGTGCACGATCGCCTGGTCGAGCACCGCACCGGTCCGCCAGCGCAGCAGCGCCGTCCCGGCGAAGCCGAGCTGCGTCACGACCAGCTCCCCCGGCTCCCCGGGGCCGGCGTTCTCGCCGGTGGTCGGGTTGACGAGGTCGAGCACCTCGAGGTCGGGGTAGGTGACGAGACCGCTGCCGGGCGAGCTCTCGCCGTAGAGCACGCGACCGTCGTCCGGGCCCCACACGACGAGCGCGCGAGCCTGCGGGAGCAGGTCGGCGACCGCGGCGCGCGCATCCTCGTCAGGCGGACCGACGAGCAGCACGGTGGTCAGCGAGGACGGCACCGCGCCGAGCGTGCGCAGCATCGCCGCGGCCCGGGCGGTCGGCAGGGCGAGGACCGTCGCCGGGACCAGACCGAGCGTCTCGCCGAGCGCGTCGGCGTCGTCACCGGGGAACAGCGCAGGCGCGCCGCTGCCGAGCGCGGCGCTCTGCAGCCCGAGGTGCGACAGCCGGGATGCGACCGGCACCCCGCTGACGAGCACGTCGGCGTTGGTGAGGCCCAGCACGGTCCACAGGCGCGCGCCGGCCCGCGCCTGCAGGTCGAGGTCGTCGCGCGTGCTGGCGATGGGCAGCGTCACGGTGCGGCCCCCGAAGTGGTAGCTCACCGGACGGGTGGCGGCCTCCACGCGTTGCCGGTAGCCGTCGCCGCCGCGGGTCCTCGCGGCGAGGCCCTTGCGGAACTCGACCGCACCGGCGGTCAGGGCCCAGCCGGCCTCGTCGACCTGGAGCACGAGACGGGCCGCCTGGGAGGCGTCACCCGTAGGGCACACGTCGCGCTCACCGACGGCCGGGATGGCCTGCAGCGCGGCCGCGCTCGTGATGTCACGGATGCGCACGCCCATCTGCTGCAGGCGGTCGCGCCAGAACGGCGAGAACGGACCGACGAGCGTCTGGAGCTGGCGCGCGATCGCGTCGTCGCGGACCTTGGTCTGCTCCGCGTTGGTGCGCCGGTCCCACGGGTTCGCCACGAACGATGAACCTAATGCGGAAGAGGGCGTGAGCCGCGGCAACGCCGCGACTCACGCCCTCTTCTCACGACAGCGATGGCTCAGCCGTGACGCTTCTTGACCTCTTCGGTGAGCTGCGGGACGACCTGGAAGAGGTCGCCGACGACGCCGAAGTCGGCGAGCTCGAAGATCGGGGCCTCGGGGTCCTTGTTGATGGCCACGATGGTCTTCGAGGTCTGCATGCCGGCGCGGTGCTGGATGGCGCCGGAGATGCCGCACGCGATGTAGAGCTGCGGCGACACGGTCTTGCCCGTCTGGCCGACCTGGAAGGTGTGCGGGTACCAGCCGGCGTCGGTCGCGGCGCGCGAGGCGCCGACGGCCGCGTGCAGCTCGTCGGCCAGCGCCTCGACGACCGCGAAGTGCTCGGCCCCGCCGAGGCCGCGGCCACCGGAGACGACGATCGAGGCCTCGGTGAGCTCGGGCCGGCCGCTCTTCTTCTCGGCGACCTTCTCGACGACCCTGGCGCCCTTCGCCGCGTCGCTCACCGAGACGGTGAGGTTCTCGACCGTGCCCGCACCCGCGGCCGCTTCGGCGGCGACGCTGTTCGGGCGGACGGTGATGATCGGCGTGCCCTTGCTGACCTTCGACTGCACGACGATCGCGCCGCCGTAGATGTTCTGGGTGGCGATGCCCTCGGCGCTCACGTCGACGGCGTCGGTGATGAGGCCGCTGCCCGTCTTGACGGCGACGCGGGCGGCGACCTCCTTGCTCTCCGACGTGCTGGCGACGAGCACCGCGGCGGGCGACGTCTTGCCGACGAGCTCAGCGAGCACCTCGGCCTTGGGAGCGACGAGGTAGTCGACGAGGTCGGCGGACTCGCCGACGTAGACCTTCTCCGCGCCGTACTCCTTGAGCTTCTCGGCCGCCGCACCGGCGCCCGGGCCGCCGAGCACGACCGCGCTCGGGGTGCCGAGGCGCTTCGCGAACGTGAGCAGCTCGAAGCTGACCTTCTTGGGAGTCCCGTCGGTGTGCTCGACGAGGACGAGGACCTCTGCCATGGATGTGCTTCCTTCTCGTCTCTTGTGTCGTCGTCGAGGGGGTCAGATGAGCTTCTGGCCGGCGAGGTAGGTGGCGATCTTCACGCCGCCATCACCCTCGTCCTTGACGATCTCGCCCTTGCTGCGCGGCGGGCGGTTCGCGAAGTCGACGACCTCGCTGGTCGCACCCGCGAGACCCACGGTGCCGGCGTCGATGCCGAGGTCGGCGACCGTCTTGGTCTCGAGCGGCTTCTTCTTGGCCGCCATGATCCCCTTGAACGAGGGGTAGCGCGGCTCGTTGGTCTTCTCGACGACCGAGACGATCGCGGGCGTCGCGGCGCTGACGACGTCGTAGCCGTCCTCGGTGACGCGCTCGACGGTGACGTTGCCACCGTCGACGGTGACCTTGCGCGCGAGCGAGAGCTGGGGAACGCCGAGCTGCTCGGACAGCAGCGGGGCCATCACCGATACCCGCGAGTCGGTGGCCTCGGAACCGGCGATGACCAGGTCCCACTCGAGGCCCTTGAGCGCGGCGGCGAGCACGGCGCTCGTCTGCACGACGCAGGTGCCGTGCAGCGCGGGGTCGGAGATGTGCACCGCCTTGTCAGCGCCCATGGAGAGCGCCTTGCGGATGGTCTCCACGGCCTTGTCCGGGCCCATCGTCAGCACGGTGACCTCACCGGTGCCGAGCTTCTCCTTGATGCGGAGGGCCTCCTCGACGGCGTACTCGTCGATCTCGTTCATGACGTTGTCGACGGAGTCGCGGTCCTGGGTCTTGTCGGCCGGGTTCAGCTTCTTCTCGGCCCAGGTGTCAGGCACCTGCTTCACGCAGACCACGATGTTCATCCGGGGACGGCCTCCTCGCCGCAGCACTGACGGAAGTGAGCGCGGGTGCCGCACGCGGAGCGCCCGACACCTGGCTTGCCGGGCAAGCCTCTCAGAGCAGTTCCCACGCTGCCCGGCGAGCATGTTACTCGTGAGTAGCCTCACAGGGTGCGGCAGCTGAGCTACGTCGAGCCGGGCAGGGTCCGCTGGGAGGACGCGCCCGACCCGGCGCTGCCCGGACCGGGCGGCGCGCTCGTCCGGCCGCTGGCCGCCGCCCGCTGCGACCTGGACGTCGCGATGGCCGCCTTCGGGCTGTTCCCCGGGCCCTTCCCGCTGGGGCACGAGTGCGTGGCGGAGGTCGTCGAGGTCGGCCCGGAGGTGATCGGCCACCGGCCCGGCGACCGCGTCGTGGTGCCGTTCCAGGTCTCGTGCGGGCGCTGCGACACGTGCACGTCCGGGCGCACCGCCGGCTGCCGGACGTTCAAGGCCCGGGCGGGCGCCGCGTTCGGGTTCGGCCCGTCCGGAGGCGGCCACGGCGGCGTCGTGGCGGACCTGCTCGCCGTCCCGGCCGCCGACCACCTGCTGCTTCCGGCGCCGGCAGGGCTCTCCCCCGAGCTGCTCTGCACGCTGCCCGACAACGTCGTCGACGCGTGGCGCACCGTCTACGAACCGCTGCAGACGTGGCCGGGTGCGGACGTCACCGTCGTGGGCGGGCTCGCCGCCTCCATCGGTCTCTACATCGTGCTCATCGCGAAGGCGCTCGGCGCCGGCACCGTCACCTACGTCGACAGCGACGCGGAGCGCTTGCGGGCGGCGGCATCGTTCGGGGCGGAGGTCGTCGAGCACGAGGGCGCGTGGCCGAAGTCGTTCGGCCGTTCACTCATCACCGTCGACAACACCGGCGATCCCGAAGGCCTGGCGTGCGCACTGCGCTCCACCGACGACTACGGGATCTGCACCCCCGTTGCCATCTACTTCACACCCACGGTGCCGCTGCCCATGCTGTCCATGTACACGCGCGGAGTCACGCTGCGCGTGCAGCGCTGCGACGCACGCCGCGAGCTGCCGCACCTCCTGCCGCTCATCGCGTCCGGCGCGATCGACCCGTTGCGCGTGCCGACGACCATCGCGCCGTGGGAACAAGCCGACGAGCTGTGGTTGGCACCCGCGACGAAATTGGTGCTCACACACAGCACTTAGCCGACTTTTCGGCGCCATTCTTCGGTGCGCTCACGGATCAGTGCTCTAATCCTCATCAACCCCGCGGAATTTGCTGATGCTTCGGAAGGAATTGCACATGGCCGTTCGCCGTGAAGTCATAGAGCACCTCACCGACGATCTCGACGGTTCTGCCGCTGCCGAGACGATCCGGTTCTCCATCGACGGCCGTGGCTACGTCATCGACCTCAACAAGAAGAACGCCGCCGCGCTGCGCAAGGCGCTCGACCCGTACCGCGCCGCCGCCCGCCGCGACAGCGCGGCGCGCAGCTCCCGGCGTCCGGGCAGCGCCGCCCGGCCCGGCGGCAGCGTCGACGCGAAGGCGGTGCGCGCATGGGCGAAGGCCAACCGCGTGAAGGTCCCGGCCCGGGGCCGCATCCCCAGCGCGGTCCTCGAGAAGTACAACGCCGCGAGCTGACCGAGGGGACGACTGCTGGTGCGAGGGCGACGACGGGCGGCCGCGCTCTCCCTCGCGCTTGCCGTCACTCCCGTCGGCATCGCCGCCGCCGGTCGCGGCACCGAGCCCGTAGCCGCGACCACGTGGCTCGTCGGCGCGGCGACCGCCGACGTCTCACCCCAGCCGTACGTCGCGACGAAGGACGCCGCCGAGTTCCCGCTCTGCAACACCGCGGTGTTCGACGGCCCGCGACACTTCGACCTCGAAGAGCCCTACATCGACGTCAACGGCAACGGGAAGTTCGACATCGCCGTCGATCAGGACGACCCGACGAAGACCGTCGCGGAACCGTTCTGCGATGCGAACGCGAACCTGCGCCGCGACACCCTCTACGACTCGGGTGAGGTCGCGCAGGAGGTGACGTCGGTCCACGACCCCCTGCTCGTGCACGCGATCGCGGTGTCGGACGCGGCCGGCCACACTGTGCTCATCGCCGAGGTCACGACGCAGGGCCTGCACAGCAACGTCATCGATGCGATGCGCGCACTCGTGCTCGCGCAGGTACCGGCCGGCACCGGCGTCGTCATCGCCGCCACCCACAACGAGTCGTCCCCCGACGAGATCGGCATCTACGGCGCGCCCGACAGCGGTCAGGACTTCGGCGTGCAGTCCGGCATCGACGACTACTACACGACGTTCCTCGAGCAGCAGACGGCGAAGGCCCTGCTCGCCGCCTACGCCAACCGCACGCCCGGGCACCTGCAGGTCGTCGAGACGCGGGTGCCACCGACGATCAAGCAGAACCTGTCGAAGACGTTCCCGACGACGACCGACGACGGCAAGCCCGTCGCCGTCGACCCGGACCTGCGCATCCTGCACGCGACCGCCGCCGACGGGCACACGGTCTTCACCGTCATGAACGAGGCCGACCACAACCAGGAGATCGGGCACGGCAAGAACGCCGGCGTGATGTCCAGCGACTGGCCCGGCTACTTCGAGCGCGCCACGGAGCGGGCGGTCGGCGGCATGGCGATGTTCATGCCGTCGGACATCGGGAGCATCGAGGACGCGATCACCGTCACGCCGCCGACGCCGCAGGACAAGGAGGGCACGTTCGGGCAGGCGCAGGCGACGGGCGAGACGCTCTCCCGGTTCGTCGTGAGCCGGCTGCCGAAGGGTGTCGACGTCACACCCGGGACGGTGCGCACCACGCGCGCGGTCTTCGACACGCCGCTGCAGAACAACCTGTTCCGCGGCGCCGCGGCGCTGGGCATCTTCGGGACGCGCTCGCTGTACACCGCGGGCGAGCCCACCGGGCGGGTCGGCACCGACCTGCGCACGAACGTGTCGCTCGTCGACATCGGGCCGCAGCTGCAGATCGTCGGCTGGCCGGGCGAGGCGTTCCCGGCGTTGGCGCTCGGGAGCCGCTGGGGCATCGACGAGGCCAGCTGCCCGCAGCGCCCCGCCCCCCCGATCCCGCTGTGGCACGCGCACGCGCAGCACCGCTTCCAGATGGGCCTGGCCGGAGACCTGCTCGGCTACCTCGAACCGCCGTGGGCCTGGTCGACCGATGCGGGCGTCATCGTCGACACCTGCTACGACGACCCGAGCACCGGCCGCGACCCGCGCGGACACCCGCACAAGCTCGAGACCGAGTCCGTGGGCCCGCAGTCGGCGGCCGACGCGGCGACGCACCTCACCGCGTTGCTCGACGCCGACGGCATCGACCCGATCGCGACCATCCACCGCGCGCGGTTCCTCACCGCGAGCGGCGCCGTGACGCGCGACCCGGCGAGCGCGGTGGCGCTGTGGGTCGCGGCGAGCGACGATGCGACGACGCTGGGCGCGAAGGATCCGATCGTCGCGCTCGCCGGCATCACGAGCTTCGGGACGCACGCGGTGACCGCGACCGGCGTCCCGATGGACGGCAACGGGCACACGGTCGCCGCGGGTGACCGGCAGATCCGCGGGTTCGCACAGATCGACGCGCACGGCACCGTCGTGCGCCGCTACTACGCCGACGTGTACCCGGCGCTCGCGGCGACGTCACCGGGCGCGGCGGTGCGCACGAGCACGAAGCACCCGAGCCGGACCC
>DASZYF010000077.1:0-18969 GCA_035545535.1 Mycobacteriales bacterium
CCCACGTCCGCGGCCGCCACCACAGCGCCGTCGGCCGCCGCCACCCGCTCCGCGGCCGCCAACCCCGGCGCGCCCGCCGCGGGCCGACCGTGCACGAAGGCCGGCTCGACCCTCGTGATCGGCCAGGTCGGCACGTTCAGCGGCATCATCGGCGGCAGCATCGGGTCGGCGGTCGCCGGCCTCAAGGTGTGGGCCGAAGCGACCAACGCCTCCGGTGGCATCGCCTGCCACCCCGTGCAGGTGGTGTCGGTCGACGACGGCGGTGAGAACGGGCGGGCGCAGTCCGCGATCCAGCAGCTGGTCGAGAACGATCACGCCGTCGCGGTGAACGCGTTCGTCCCCATCACCATGGCCGGGGTGCAGCCCTACGTCGACTCGCACCACGTGCCGATCGTCGGCGGCGACCTGCTGTCACCGACCTGGTACAGCGACCAGTACTTCTTCCCTCAGGGCGGCCCGCTCGACTCGATCCTGTACGGCATCTCCAAGTACGCCGCGCTCAACGGCGGCCACAAGTACTCGTTCTTCTACTGCGTCGAGGCGAGCCCGTGCACGAGCGGGGAGGACTCCCTGACGCACAAGGGGATCGCGGCCAAGGCCGGCCTCGAGTCTGTCGGTGACCAGCCGATCTCGCTCGCCGGGTCGAACTTCACGCAGCAGTGCCAGACGGCCAAGGGCAAGGGGGCCGACGTCGTCTTCATCGGCGCGGGTGTCTCGGCCGTGACGGCGATCAGTCGCGACTGCGCCAACCAGAACTACCACCCGATCTACCTCGCGCTCTCGCTCGGTGTCACCAACAGCCAGGAGTCCGACCCCAACCTCGACGGTCTGGCCATCGGCAACGCGCAGTTCGCGTGGATGACGACCGGTACACCGGCCCTCACCGAGTACCACGACGCGTTGGCGCGCTACGCGCCGAGCCTCGACAACTCGGGCGGCGCCGCGGCGGGGTGGACGTCGGGCAAGCTCTTCCAGGCGGCGATCCTCAAGCTCGGCAGCGCCGCGTACGGAGACCTGACCTCCGCCGACGTCCTCAAGGGCCTCGCGCTCATCCACGGGGAGACGCTGGGCGGGCTCGTCCCCGGCCAGCTCACCTTCCACGCCGGCGCGCCGGCCACGCTCGACCCCTGCGTCTTCATCGCCGCCATCAAGAACGCCAAGTGGTCGACCGCCAACGGCGGACGGGCGATCTGCGGCCCGTAGCCGGCCCGCACCCCCTCCGTCGCCGAACGACACCGCCCGCAGGAGCGCTGCATGACCGTCGACGAGCACCCGAGCCCGACCCCGTTGTTCGCGCCCGGCGTCGCGAAGTTCGAGGAGATCCTCACGCCGAAGTCAGAGGCGCTGTGGCACTTCGACAACTTCGACCGCCAGCGGGAGAAGGCGCGGTTCCACCGCGGTGAGGCGGATGGGCACGAGTTCTGGATGTTCACGACGATGGAGGACATCCGCAGCGCGTTCCAGCACCACGAGCGGTTCTCCAACACCGCGATCGTCATCGGCCAGCCCGAGCCGCTCTTCCAGCTCATCCCGGAGATGCTCGACCCGCCGCTGCACACGACGTGGAGGCAGCTGCTCGCGCCGACGTTCTCGCCCGCGGCCGTGAACGCGCTCGAGCCACGCGTGCGCGAGGTGATGGGCGAGATCCTCGACGACGTCGCGCCGAAGGGTCGCTGCGACTTCATCGCGGAGGTGGCGCTGCGCCTGCCCAACACCGTGTTCATGGGCATCATGGGTCTGCCTGTCTCCGACGCCGCTCAGTTCCAGGTGTGGGAGAAGGCGATGCTGCACAACGTCCTCGGCGACGAGGTGTCCGTGGCCACGATGCTCGAGGTCGTCGGGTACTTCGTCGAGCTGATCGCGCAGCGACGCGAGGATCCCCGGGACGACCTCGTCAGCCGTGCGCTGACCTGGCAGATCGACGGCGAGCCCATCCGCGACCAGGACCTGCTCGCGATGTGCCTGCTGCTGTTCATGGCGGGCCTCGACACCGTGGCGATGCAGCTGTCCTACGCGTTCCTCCACCTCGCCCGCCACGACGACGACCGCCGGCGCCTCGTCGCCGACCCTTCGCTGATCCCCCGCGCCACCGAGGAGTTCGTGCGCTACTACTCCTTCGTCACGCCGGGCCGCAAGGTCGTGCAGGACGGCACCCACAACGGGTGCCCGGTGAAGGCCGGACAGATGGTCTACCTCCCCACACCGGCGGCGAACCGCGACCCGCAGGCGTTCGCCGACGCCGACCGGTTCATCCTCGACCGCGAGGTCAACCCGCACATCGGGTTCGGCGCCGGCCCGCATCGCTGCCTCGGCTCGCACCTCGCCCGCAAGGAGATGCACATCGCGCTGCAGATGTGGCACGAGCGGGTACCGGACTACCGCGTCGGCGACTGGGAGCCCATCGTCGAGCACGGTGCGCTCATCGGCCTCGACAACCTGCCGCTGGCCTGGGACTGAGGGCGCCGCGCCCGGTCACCGCTCCGGCGTGAAGCGCACGGGCAGCTCGGCCAGCCCCGACGTGAGGCTCGTCGTCGCCCACGTCTCCGGGCCCGCGGGCGCGATGTCGGGCAGCCGGGTCAGCAGCTCGCGCAGGAGGACGCGCGCCTCGGCCCGGCCGAGGTGCGCGCCGACGCAGAAGTGCGGGCCCGCGCTGCCGAAGGCGATCTGGGCCTTCGCGTCGCGCTCGATGTCGAACCGCTCCGGGTCGTCGAACAGCTCGGGGTCGCGGTTGCCCGACCCGAAGTAGATCGCCACGCGATCGCCCGCCGCGATCGGCTGCCCGGCGATCTCGGTGTCGGCGGTCGCGCGGCGCGTGATGTAGACGACCGGGCTCACGAGCCGCGTCATCTCCTCCACCGCACCGGGCAGGTAGCGGTCGAGGTCGGACATGAGCAGCGCGCGCTGGTCGGGGTTGTCGAACAGCAGCTTCATGCCACCGGCGATGACGTTGCGCGTGGTGTCGAGGCTGCCGTCGGTGAGCAGCAGGTAGTTGCCGAGGAAGTCCCACTCGGTGATCGGCTCGCCGTCGACGAGCATGTTCGCGTACATGCTGTAGACGTCGTCGGTCGGGTTCGCGCGCCGCTCGGCGAAGACCTTCTGGCCCATGGCGAGGGCCTCCATCATCGCGTTGCCCATCGCCTCCTCGCCCACCTGGTCGACCGAGGAGTGCAGCACCATGAGCAGGTCGTGCATGCGCCGCCCGTCGGCACGCGGCATGCCGAGGAAGTCGGCGGCGGTGTACCCCGCCATCGCCGCGGCGACGTCCTCGACGAGCTCGCACTCCCCGCGCTGCGCGACGGAGTCGATGATCTCGGTCGCCAGGGCCTCGAGCTGCGGCAGCCGCACCTTCACGGCCGGGGGCACGAGCCGCGGAGCGACCAGACGCCGGTACTGCGGGTGCTGCGGGTAGTCCATGCTGTAGAACCCGTTGCCCGGCCCGTTCTCGATGAGCAGCACGCTCGGGCTGGCCGCGAACAGGTCGGCGTTGCGCTCGACGTGCTCGATGTCGCGGTGCCGCGTGACGGCCCAGAAGTGCCCTCCGTCGGGCGCGACGTGGCGGTGCACGGGATCGTGCTCGCGCAGCCACGCGTACTGCGCAGCCGGGTGGCCGCTGCTGAACGAGGATGCGGAGTACAGATCGATCGGGAAGGGCGGCAGCTCCGTGGCGATGGACATCTACGCCGCCTTCAGGGACGCGCCATCGAACCGGCGTCGACGGCGAGCGTCGTGCCGGTGATCGCCCGCGCCTCGTCGGAGACGAGGAACGCGATCGCCTCGCTGACGTCGCGCGGCTCGATCATCTCGATGGGCAGCGCGTTGGTCATGGCGTTCGCCAGGTGCGGCGCGCTCGCGATGCTCTCGAACAGCGCCGGGTTCTCGAGCACCATCGTCGTGCCGACTCCCGTCGGAGCGACGGCGTTGACGCGCACGCCCGAGGGCCCGAGGTGCGCGGCGTAGGACTTCACCAGCGCGACGATGGCGGTCTTGGCGGCGGTGTAGGCGTCGGACCCGGCGCCGCCGTCGGTGAAGGCCTTCAGACCGGCCACCGAGCTGGTGATCACGATGTTGCCGGTCTGGCGCGGCTCCATGTGCGCGGCGGCGATCTGCAGGGTGTGCCACGCGCCCGTCAGCATGATGCCGAGCGCGTCGTCCCACACCTTCTGGGGATCGACGAGCTTCGTGCCGGCGATGATGACGCCGGCGTTCGCGATGGCGATGTCGATGTGGCCGAGCTCGGCCACGCCCTGGTCGAACGCGCGCTGCTGCTCGGCCCGCGAGCGGACGTCGGCCTTGGACAGGATGGCCCGGCGTCCCAGCGCCTCGATCTGCGCCTGGGTCTCCTTGAGGTCGGTCTCGCTCGCGAGCGGGTACGGGACGGTGTCGAGCTGCTCGCAGATGTCGATGCCGACGATGTCGCAGCCCTCCTCCGCGAGCTTCAGCGCGTGCGAGCGTCCCTGCCCGCGCGCGACGCCCGTGATGTAGGCGACCCTGCCGTCGAACTTGCCCACTGCGCTCTCCTCGTCGAGGTCGGTGAACGTGCGATCACGCCGGCGGGTAGCCGATCGTCTTCATCTCGAGGAACGACTCGAAGCCCGGGATGCCGTTCTCCCGGCCGAGGCCGCTCTGCTTGTAGCCGCCGAAGGGCGAGTCGGCGCCGAGCCAGTGCGCACCGTTGACCGCCACGGTGCCCGTGCGGATCCGGCGCGCGACGGACAGGGCGCGGTCGAGGTCGTTGCTGGTGACGGCGCCGGACAGGCCGTAGATGCTGTCGTTGGCGATCCGCACGGCGTCGTCGTCGTCGTCGAAGGCGATGAGCACGACGACCGGGCCGAAGATCTCCTCCTGCGCGATGCGCGCGGAGGGGTCGACGTCGACGAACAGCGTCGGCTGCACGTAGTAGCCGCGCTCGAGGTGCTCGGCGCGGCCGCCCCCGACGACGAGCTTCGCCTCCTGCTTGCCGAGCTCCATGTACTCGAGCACGCGGGTGCGCTGGCGGTCGCTGATCAACGGCCCCATGAGGTGGGCCGGGTCCATCGGGTCGCCGTACTGGAACGAGCTCACGGCGGCCTCGGCCACGGCGACCGCTTCGTCGTAACGGCTGCGCGGCACCAGGATCCGCGTGGCGAGCGCGCACCCCTGGCCCGCGTGGAAGCAGACCTGCGAGGCCGACAGCCCGACCGCCGTCGCGAGGTCGGCGTCGTCGAGCACGATGGACGCCGACTTGCCGCCGAGCTCGAGGAAGGTCCGCTTGACCGTGCCTGCGGCCGACGCCATGACGGCGCGGCCCGTCGCGGTCGAGCCGGTGAAGGTGATGAGGTCGACGTCGCGGTGCGCCGTGAGCTGGGCCCCGATCCCGTGGTCGGACGACGTCACCACGTTGAGGGCGCCGGGCGGGAGCTCCGTCTCCTTCGCCGCGATCTCACCGAGCAGCGCGGCGGACCAGGGCGTGTCGGGGGCCGGCTTCAGCACCACGGTGTTGCCGGCCGCGAGCGCGCCCGCGACCTTCACCAGGTTGAGCATCAACGGGAAGTTCCACGGCGTGATCGCCCCGACCACACCCACCGGCTCGCGCCGCACGATCCGGCGGGCCGGACCCATGAGGTTCACCGAGTCAGGGAGCGGCTGCTCGTAGTCGTAGCCCTCGGCCAGGTCGGCGACGTAGGACAGCTCCTCGATCGGCGGGTCGACCTGCATGAGCCGGCTCAGCGTCACGGTGCAACCCGACTCGGCGATGAGGACCTCGCGCACCTCTTCGATGCGGGCGCGCAGCGCGGCCTGCAGCTGCCGCACGCAGCGGGCGCGGAACGCCGGGTCGGCGCTCCACCCGTTCTCACCGAACGCGCGCTTCGCCGCCGCCACCGCGGCGTCGAGGTCGGCCGGGCTCGCGTCGGCGGCAACCCCGAGCACCGCTTCGGTGGCGGGGTTGATGTTGTCGAAGGTCGCGCCGGTGCTCGCTTCGAGCAGGTTGCCGTCGATCAGCAGTGATGACGTGTCGAGCATCGAGCCCTCCCACGGGAACGCCGAGGCGTGTCCCCGTGTGTACTGATTGGCCCGACTTCTGTCAACTCCAGGGCCGGTGAAAATCCATCAGCCGCGCGGCAGCTGCGACCACGGCTGCGCCTTGTCGACGCGAGCCTCGGCCGGCAGACCGAGCCAGCGCTCGGCGAGGATGTTCTTCATCACCTCGGTCGTGCCGCCCTCGATCGAGTTCGCCCGCGCGCGCAGCGCGAGGTACTGCGGCGTGGCCTGCACGTCGGCCTCGTCGGCGTGGGCGTAGCCGGCCCGATCGCCGAGGCCGTAGAGCATCCCTGCCGGTCCGAGCAGCTCGACGGCGAACGCCGAGACCTCCTTGTTGGTCTCGGCGTTGAGCACCTTGGAGACCGATCCTTCGGGGCCGGGGTCACGGCCCTCGCGACCGGCGGTCGCCCGGACCGTCGTGAGCCAGGTGACGTCGGCCTGCACGTACAACGCCATGAGCCGGTCGCGCAGCGCCAGCGCCTCCGCCGACGTGCAGTCCTCCCGCTCGCGCCAGGCCTGCAGCGCGACCGCGATGTGACCGCCGCCCCGTGGCTGGTCGCGCCCGATGATGAACCGCTCGTTCGACAGCGTCGTCATCGCGACCTGCCACCCCGCGCCGACATCACCCAGGCGGTCGCTGTCCGGGACGAAGACGTCGTCGAGGAAGACCTCGTTGAACTCGGCGTCGCCTGTCATCTGGCGCAGCGGCCGGACGTCGACGCCCGGCGCGTGCATGTCGAGCAGGAAGTAGGTGAGGCCGCGGTGCTTCACGGCGTCCGGGTCCGTCCGGGCCAGCAGCATGGCGGTGCCCGCGATGTGCCCGAGCGTCGTCCAGACCTTCTGACCGGTCACCCGCCAGCCGTCGCCGTCCCGCACCGCGCGCGTCGAGACGTTCGCGAGGTCGGACCCGGCCGAGGGCTCGCTGAACAGCTGGCACCACACCGACGATGCCTTGAAGATGGCCCGCAGGTGCTGGGCCTTCTGGGCCTCGGTCCCGTAGGTCATGACCGTCGGGCCGCCCATCGCGTAGCCGAGCGGGTTGGCCATGAAGTAGTCGGGGCCGCCGGCCGCGAGCAACCGTCGGTAGACGCGCTCCTGGAGGTCGGGGGACGCGTCCCACCCGCCGTGCCCCGGTGGGAAGTGCACCCACGCGAGGCCGGCGTCGAACAGCGCGTCGAGGATCTCGTCCGTCGTCGCCGTCGCCGGCGGGTGCTGGGCCAGCACCTGGTCGAGCCGGCGGTCGATCTCCGCCTCGTCAGTCATCGGACGCTCCTCGTCCTCGGCTCAGACACCGAGCTGCTCGGCCAGCCGCGCCCGGTGGAAGACCGGCGACCCGAGCAGCTGCGCGTTGCCGACCGCGCGCTTGTAGTAGAGGTGGGCCGGGTGCTCCCACGTGAACCCGACACCTCCGTGGAGCTGGATCGTCGCGGCCGCGACGCGCACGAAAGCCTCACTGCACCAGGACTTCGCGACCGCGGCCGCCGCGCGCAGCTCGGGGCTGCCGGCGGGGCCCGCCGCGGTGGCGTCTTCCACGCCTCGGTAGGCCGCCGAGCGGGCGGACTCGACGTCGAGCAGCATGTCGGCGCACCGGTGCTTGACGGCCTGGAACGAACCGATCGGCCGCCCGAACTGGTGCCGGACCTTCGCATGGGCGACCGCCAGCTCGAGCGCCCGGGCCGCCGCACCGACGCTCTCGACGGCGACGGCGACGGCCCCGTGGGCGAGGGCGGCGCGCACCGCGCCGAGCGCGTCTCCCGGGCGTCCGGCCAACCGCGCGGGCGCGGAGCGCAGCGTGACGTCACCGAGGCGGCGCGTCTGGTCGAGCGTGGGGAGCGGGCGCACCGTCACCGCGGGGTCGGCCGTCTCGACGGCGAACAACGTCAGGCCGTCGTCGGTGGAGGCCGCGACCAGGATCAGGTCGGCCGCCGCGGCGTCGACGACGTAGGACCGGGCTCCGGTCAGTCGCCACCCGTCGCCGTCGCGGACCGCGCGCACCAGGGCGGCGGGATCCGGCTGCTCATCCGCTTCGGTCACGGCGAGCGTCGCGATCGTGCTGCCATCGGCGATCCGCGGCAGCAGGTCGCGCTGCGCCGCGTCGTCACCGCCGGCGAGCAGCGCCGTCGTGGCGAGCACGGCGGAGGCGAGCAGCGGGGCGCACAGCAGCGCTCGGCCGGCCTCCTCGAGGACGACCGCGACCTCGCCGAACCCGCAGCCGGCGCCACCCAGCTCCTCGGGGATGGCGAGACCGAGCAGGCCGAGGTCCGCGAGCTCACGCCACAGCGCCGGGTCGTGGCCGGGCTGCGTGCCCATCAGCTCCCGCACGCGCGACTCCGGGGCGCGCTCCTCGAGCAGGCGCCGCACCGTGCGGCGCAGCTCCTCCTGGACCTCCCGTGCCTGCTCGGCGGCGGGCGCCGTCATCGGTTGCGGGTCGACGTCTCGAGGCCGAGCGAGCGTCCGACGATCTCCTTCATGACCTCGTTGGAGCCGGCGTAGACCCGCTGCACGCGCGCGTCCCGCCACAGCCGGTTGATCTCGTACTCACGCATGTAGCCGTAGCCGCCGAACAGCTGGACGCAGCGGTCGGTGACGTTCCACTGCACGTCGCTCGTCCACTGCTTGAGCCCGGCGGCGTCCTCCGCGGTGAGCTCACCCGCGCAGTGCGCCGCGACCGCGGCGTCGACGAAGGCCGTGGCTGCCTGCACCTGCGTCGCGCAGTCGGCCAGCTCGAACCGGGTGTTCTGCAACGCGCCCAGGGGCTGGCCGAACACCTCGCGCTCGCGCACGTAGTCGATCGTGACCTCGACAGCCCGCCGCATCGATGCGACGGCGAGCGTCGCGACGCCGAGGCGCTCCTGCGGGAGGTTCGCCATCAGGTGGTAGAAGCCGCGGTTCTCCTCTCCGACCAGGTTGCGCGCCGGCACGCGGACGTCGTCGAAGAACAGCTCGCCGGTGTCCTGGGCGAGCTGGCCGACCTTCTCGAGCTTGCGTCCGCGGCTGAACCCGGGCATGCCGTCCTCGACGACGAGCAGGCTGACGCCGCGGTGCCCGGCGGACGGTTCGGTCTTCGCGACCACGAGGACGTGGGTGGCGAGCACACCGTTCGTGATGAACGTCTTCGACCCGTTCACCACGTAGTCGTCGCCGTCCCGGACGGCGGTGGTGCGGATGGCCTTCACGTCGGATCCCGCGCCCGGCTCGGTCATGCCGATGGCCCAGACCGACTCCCCCGCCACGGCCGCCGGAAGCCACCGGCGCTGCTGCTCCTCGTTCGCGAGCTCGGTGAGGTAGGGCGCCATGATGTCGTTGAGGAGCGACAGCCCGAGGCCGACCGAACCCGACGCGACGAACTCCTCCGCGACCACGTAGTTGTAGCGGAAGTCGACGATCCCCTGGCCGCCGTGCTCCTCCGGGGCCTGCCACAGCAGGACCCCCGCGTCGCCCGCCTTGCGCCACGCGTCCCGCGTGGCCATGCCGGTCTGCTCCCACTCCTCGGCGTGCGGGGCGATCTCCTTCTCGAAGAACCCGCGGCAGTGCTGCCGGAACTCTTCGTGCTCGGCGGTGAACAGGGTCCTGCGCACGTCGACCTCTCTCCTCTTCGTTGACGCCCGGATCAGGGCCCGCGTCAGCGCTGCACGCCCACGGATTGCCAGACCAGCAGCAGCGCCTCGTCGTCCGGCACGTCCAGGTCCCAGCCGTAGGGCTTCGCGAACACGAAGACCTGCGCTTCCGAGTGTGCCGCGTCGCTCTCGTCGAGCATGGTGATGACCACGCTCTTCTGGCCGGTGGTCACGGTGAACACCTCGCGGTAGCCGGCGAGGTGGACGTCGAACACGGCGACGTGCGGTCCGTAGCGGTGGACGTCGACCGTGTGCTGCGCCATGCGCGGGTGCGCTACAGGAAGCGACGGTTCGCGGCGTCGTCCGGCACGGTGATGCCGAGCGCCTCGAGCAGCGGCCGGGTGTCCGCGATGTACTGCTGCCGGAGCTCCTCGTTGTTGTGCTTGCGCAGGCCCCACTTCACGTAGGCGTCGGAGAAGTCGGAGTCGGAGCGGCCGAACATGTCCAGCGCGGCCGGCCACCAGACCTTGATCTTCTCGTTGGCCTCGGCCAGACCCTCCGGGGTCGAGCACACCCGGCGCAGGTTGGCCATGCCGAAGGTCGCGTGGAACACCTCGTCCTTGTGCAGGCGCTCGGCGACGTTCAGGAGCGGCTCGTAGGGAACGTCCTCCCACGTCTCGCCGATGTAGCAGCCCACCCGGTCACCGAGGGCGTTGAAGTACGCCATGTCGCAGAACGTGTCGATGGGCAGGTGGAACAGGTACTGCTTGATCGGCTGGTCGACCTTGTCGACGCCGAGGCCGGCGAGGATGCGCGCCGTGATGACCCCGTGCTCGACCTCCTGCTGCATCAGCTTCGCGAAGGTGGTCTTGAGCTTCTCCTCGGGCGCCAGCGTCATGCAGCGCTCCCACAGGTGGGCGAGCAGCTGGGTGTAGGCGGGGTTGGTCGAGTTCTCGAGGTGGTGGACCAGCATCCGGACGAGCAGGTCGGAGAACTCGGCGGGGATGTCGGGATCGCCCTCGGCGTAGACCCGACGTTCGGAGACCGCTGCGACTGCCATGCGTCAACGGTAGGGCTGATCGGATATTATTGTCAACCTGTGGGTCGATGGAATTAGTGACCTCGGCCACGCCTACGGGAGCACGGACTCCGCCCAGGCGTGGATGCGGGCGAACAGCGCGGTGCGGGTGCCCGCCATCGCGTGCATGTGGGCCATGCCCGGCACCTCGACCAGCGTGATGTCCCGGGTTCCCGAGTAGGCCGCCGCCTCGGCGCGCAGGTCCGGGATGACATCGCGCGAGCCGGAGGCGACCAGCACGGGCGCGGAGATCGCCGCGGCCTCGGCGCTGACGACTCCGGGCGTCATCATCGTGAAGACGACGGGCGGCGTGGTGGCGCTGCCCCACGGGGGAGGGGTCCCGCTGCGGGGGTAGCCGCTGCCCATGTCGGCGTCGACGAGCTCGCGCGGGACGTCCTCGGCGTAGAACGCCCAGCGGAACATCCCCACCCCACCGGCGGCCTCGATGTCCTGCTCGAGACCCGATGACGCGTCGTCACGCTCGCGGTGCTCGACCTCGAGCACGCCCTGCGGTGTGGGGATCGAGGTCTGGATCGCGCTGAAGCCCAGCACGCCGAGTGCGTCGAAGGTCGCATGGTTGGCCTGGGTGACGATGCTGATGCAGCCGCCCATCGAATGCCCGAGCCCGACCGTGCCCCGCACCGCCACCGGGCCCAGGCCGTCGACGAGCGTGCCGGCCGCGAGGCGTTCGCGCAGGGCACGGACCGCCGCGTCGTCGCCGGCGGCGAGGCGCGCGTAGGTGAGCAGCGTGGGATCGGGCTGGCTGCTGCCGCCCACCCCGAGGTGGTCGCAGGCGATGAACACCCAGCCACGACCGGCGTGGAAGACCGCCTCGCTGTAGGTGTCGTCGCCCTCCCAGACGACGTCGAAGTACCCGCGTCCGAGCCCCCCTCCGGGGAACCCGAAGGCCACCACGCGCGGTGCACCGTCGTCGGCCCCGGACGGCGCGACGACGGTGGCCGCCACCTGCAGGTCGTCACCGACGTCGACGCGCACGTCGGAGCGGATCAGGTCGGTGGTCACGGTGCCGGCCTCCTCATGTCAGCGGTGATCATGTCGGCGTTTGCTCACGTCAGCGGTGATCCGTCTCCTCAGCGGGTGCTCGTCGTCCCGGCGCCGACATGCCTCGTGGCGGGGGAGCCGAAGCTCCCCCGCCACGAGGTCATGCCGTGCGGCAACCGTCAGCTGTTCGGCAGCAGGCTGATCGGCTTGCCGTTGAGCGCGTCCCGGACGCTGACCCACTTCCCGCCGGTGTACTGGTCGATGCCCATGTCGTGGCCGCACGCGGCGACGAACGGTGGCACACCGCACTTGATCGGGCCGGCCTGCAGCATGGCGGGTCCGGTGAACGCCCGCAGCGCGGTGTTGAGCGTCGCGTACGTCGCCTTGTCCACGCCCACCTGGTTGAGGATCTTCACCGCGGACATGACCGTCGCGAACGTCGGGCCGGCGAAGCCGCCCGCGAGCTCGACGGGCGCACTGCCGACGGGCTTGGCGTACTTCGCACCCTTGATGACGTAGGTCGCCATGCCCGAAGCGACGTCCGGCAGGTTGTAGTTGTAGCCGTAGTTCCCGAAGTACCAGCCGTCCGGGATGGCGCTGGCCTCCCCCTCGGCCGAGAGGGCTGCCTGCACGGTGGAGTCGGCGCACTGGTCGGTCGTGATGACCTTGGGCGAGATGCTCAGCTGCTTCATCGCGTCGTACAGGCTGATGCACAGGTTCGAGGGCGTCGCGGTGATGACGGCATCGGCCTTCGCCGCGCCGGTCGCCTGCAGCGCCGTCGACATCTCCGGCGTCGTGGCGGTGGCGGAGATGAACGTCTGCTTGAGCGTCACGTGAGCCGCGTCGAAGATCGGCTTCAGCAGCTGCTGGACGGCCGCCCGACCGCCCGGCGTGTCCGGGATGATCGCGGCGACGGTCTTCGCCTTCAGGTCGACCGCGGCGAACTGCGCCATGCCGATGAGCACGCCCGGCGAGCCGGAGGTGTAGGACACCGCGTCCGGCGTGACGAAGTCCTCCGTCGCGAGCGCGTTGCCCACGAGGATCGCCTTCTTGCCGCCGATCGCTGCGTACAGCTCCTTGTTGCCGACGTTCATCGCGCCGACGATGACCAGCTGGATCGAGGAGTCGTTCGCGAGCTTGGAGCCGCAGGTGGTGGCGTCCTCGGGTGACGTGACCGAGCACTCCACGAGGTCGATCGGCCGGCCACCGACACCGCCCAGCTCGGCGTTGATGTAGTCACGGGCGGCGTTGGCCCCGACGGTCGCCTGCGGCAGGAAGTTGTCCTGGCTGACGTAGCCGATCTTGTACGGCTCGCCGGACGCTGCGCCGGCGGTGCCGCCGGTGTAGGCCAGCGCCCACGCGTTGTTGTCGTCGACCGCGCCGCCGGCCGCCGCGCTCGTCGCGGCACCCGTGGTGGGAGCGGCGGCGCTCGTTGCGGCCGAGCTGGTCGTCGAGCCACCCGGGGTGCTCTTCGACGTGGACGACGAGCATGCGGTCACGACCAGCAGCGCTGCCACTGCTGATGCGCTCGCCAGGACTCGAGCTCTCACGGGTATCGCCTCCTGCCTTCGCCGTCCGCCATGGACGGCGTGCGGCGCGAACGCTACAGCCGTGGAACGGTTTCAGTCCACCAGTCAGTCGAATTAATTTGAAGGTGATCAGAAAGGATCATCGACGGAAACGTATTTTCATCGACCGACGGGTTGACACTAATGCGAGGGGCGACCTATCGTCGACGCAGGCGCACAGCACTGGAGGGATCACCGTGGACCTGCTCCAAGAGCTCGACATCAAGGTCATCGACTGCGACACCCACGTCGTCGAGCACTACGACCTCTGGACATCGCGGGTCCCGTCGAAGTACGGCGACAAGGTGCCCCACGTCGAGAAGGACGCCAACGGCGTCGAGTGGTGGATGTCCGGCGGCAAGGTGCTCAGCCCGGCTGCCGGGCTCGCGATCGCCGGTTGGAACGAGCCGCCGCCGAAGTTCCCGGCGACGCTCGACCTGGTCGACCCCCGCATCTGGCAGCCCGAGGGCCGGCTCGAGATCATGGACGCCTACGGCATCCACGCCGAGGTCCTCTACCCCAACGTCGCCGGGTTCGGCGCCGGGCGCTACACCGACTTCGGTGACATGGAGCTCGCCCTGCTCCTGCTGCAGGCCTACAACGACTGGCTGGGCGACTTCCGGCGGGTGTCGGACCGCTACGTCCCGGTGATGGCCGTCCCGTTCTGGGACATCGACCTCTCCATCAAGGAGATGGAGCGGTGCGTCGCGATGGGCCACAAGGGCATGGTCTTCTCGCAGGCGCCGGAGGACTTCGGTGCGCCCGTGCTCACCGACCCGCACTGGGACAAGCTGTGGGCCGCCGCGCAGGAGATGAAGCTCTCCGTCAACTTCCACATCGGCAGCGGCGACGCGACGATGATGCAGATGCTGCACC
Source organism: Mycobacteriales bacterium (assembly GCA_035545535.1). Lineage (GTDB taxonomy): Bacteria > Actinomycetota > Actinomycetes > Mycobacteriales > CAJCIY01 > DASZYF01. The sequence goes on from DASZYF010000077.1 coordinate 14,100, forward strand.
CGTCCGCGGGCGTCCACACCAACTACGCGTCGTTCCCGATGACGTTCTTCCTCGGCAACGCGAAGACGATCGCCATGCTCATCGGCGGTGGCATCTGCCACCGCTTCCCCGACCTCAAGTTCGTCTCCGTCGAGAGCGGGATCGGCTGGATCCCCTTCTGCCTCCAGGCGCTCGACTGGATGTGGACCGAGTGCGGCGTCGCCAAGGAGCACCCCGAGTACGACCTCATGCCGAGCGACTACTTCCGCCGGCAGATCTACGGCTGCTTCTGGTTCGAGCACGGTCCCACGCTCGAGGCTGCGATCGACTACCTCGGCGACGACAACATCCTCTACGAGACCGACTTCCCGCACCCCACGAGCATGTCGCCCGGGCCCGCCAGCTCGGCGCTCGTGCCGCGCGAGTTCATCAACCGGAACCTGTCCGGGCTGCCGCACACCACCCTGCGCAAGATCCTGCAGGACAACGCGATGAAGCTCTACGACCTGAGCTGATCTGAGCGGCTTGGCGGAGAGGGCGGGCGCGGGGCGCCCGCCCTCTCGCACGTCACCAGGTGACCGGCATGCGCGCCGGGCCCATCACGAAGTTGGACCGCGTCCACTCCATCGGGCCGTCCGGGCGCAGGTCGGGCAGCTCGCGCAGCAGAGCGGTCACCATCGCCGAGCCCTCGGCGCGCGCGACGTGCGCGCCGAGGCAGACGTGCACGCCCTGGCCGCTGAACGTCAGGTGATGGTTCGGCGACCGGGTGATGTCGAAGCGCAGGGGGTCCGGGAACTGCTCCGGGTCGCGGTTGCCGGACCCGTAGTACACGCAGACCTTGTCGCCGGCCCTGATCTGCTTGCCCCCGAGCACGACGTCGCTCTTCGCGTTGCGCCGGTTGTACACGGTCGGCGTCACCCACCGCAGCATCTCCTCGATCGCGCCGGGCATCCGGCCGTCGAGGTCATCGACGAGCAGCGCCCGCTGGTCCGGGAAGTCGAACAACGCCTGCACGCCGCCCGCGATCAGGTGGCGCGTCGTGTCGCCGGCTCCGACGATGAGCAGGACGACGTTCGCACAGAAGTGCTCGAGGTCCATCGGCCGGCCGTCGATCTCGCAGGTGGCGAGCTGGGAGCACACGTCCTCCCCGGGGTGGGTGCGCCGGTCCTCGAACATCCCCGCCGCGTACATCACCAGCGCCTCGGTCGCGGCGGTGCGCTCCTCCATCGTGTAGGCACCACCGCCGCCCAGCCCGACCTCGACGTGCTCGTAGAGCCGCACGGCGTCGGCCCGCGGGATGCGCAGCACATCGGCGGTGACGTAGGCGGCCATCTTGCCCGCGACGTCGACGACGAGGTCGCACCGGCCGCGCGGACGGATCTCCTCGATGATCGCCTGCGCGGCGTCGGCGAACATCGGCAGGCGGCGGCGGACGGCACCGGCCAGGAACGACGGGGTCGTCGCCTTGCGCACCTGCGTGTGCAGCGGCGGGTCGAGGTTGACCATCGACTTGTGCGGCGTCTCCATGAAGTCTTCGATCATCGAGACCGGCCAGTGCGAGAAGTGCTCCTCGTCACGGTTGACCGCGCGGATGTCGGCCCAGCGGGTCACCGCCCAGAAGCCGGGGCCCTGGCCCTCCGGCTCGGCATGCCAGTGCACCGGGTCGTTCTCCCGGAGCCACGCATAGACCTCGACCGGGTGCCCGTCCGCGAACGTGGCGACGTCGTACAGGTCGACGGCGCGCGCCTCGACCGCGGTCACGCCGTGACCTCGTGCACGATCGCCGCGGTGAAGCGGCTGATGACCAGGCGGCCGTCGTCGTCGCGCATCAGAACCCGGTAGTCACCCACCCCGCTCGTCACGCCGTCCGCGCGCCCGAGGTGGAACTGGAAGTAGCTCCGCACGTCGAGCGAGCCGTCGGCCTGCGCCGCGACCCGCACGTTGGAGACGAGGTGACGCGCCCACTGCCGTTGCTCGAACAGGGAGGCGAGGATCGCGACGACCGTGTCCCGGCCCGGGAAGGTCTGCTCCTCGGCCGAGCCCTCCGCTCCGGCGACCGCGAGCACCACGTCGGGGCTGAACACCTTGGCGAGCGCCTCGGCATCGTGGGAGTCGATCGCGGCGCAGTAGCGGTGCAGCACATCGCTCGCGCGAACCACGGCGTCCACGTCGTTCGTCGTCATGTCCGCTCCTTCCTGTCGTGTCATCGGTCCGGCCGGGTCATCGGTCGACGACCATCCAGAGGTTGGCCACCGAGCTCCCCGCGTCGCAGACGACCGGCTGGCCGTTGACCAGGGACGCGTCGTCGGAGACGAGGAACAGGTGCACGCTCGCCACCTCGTCCGGCTCGGCCGCGCGGTTCATGAGCGCGGACGGCGAGACGGCCTCGGGCGATGCCGCGGCGGCTTCCATCTGCGCCATCAGCATCGGCAGGATGTCGGTGTCGGTGAGCAGGTTCGTGTTGACACCGCCGGGGCACACGCAGTTGACCCGGATGCGGTCGGCCACGAGCTCGAAGGCCAGCGTCCGCGTGAGCGCGATGATGCCGCCCTTCGACGCGCTGTAGGCCGCCTGCCCCGCCACGCCGGTGAGCCCCGCGATCGACGCCGTCGCGGACATCGCGCCGCCGCCCGCCCGCCGCAGTGCGGGGATCGCCGCGGCGAAGGTGCGGATCGTCCCCGACAGGTTGATGTCGAGGATCGAGGACCACGCGTCCTCGGCGAGGTCCTCGAGGCGGTGGGCGACGGAGGCGCCGCCCACGGTGCCCGCGTTGGCCACGACGACGTCGAGCCGGCCGTACGTCGACTCCGCCAGCGCGACCGCCGCCTGCAGCTGGTCCAGACGCCGCACATCGGTCCGCGCGAACACGGCCTCACCGCCGGTGGCCGTGATCCGCTCCACGACCTCGTCCGTGCTGTCGCTGATGTCGGCGAGGACGAGGCGTGCCCCTTCGTCCGCGAACCGGACCGCCGTCGCGGCTCCCACGCCGGAGCCGGCGCCGGTGATCAGCGCGACCTTCCCGGCCAGCCGGGCTCCCGAAGCGGACATCACGATCTCCTCTGCGTCACAGGGCTTGTCCGGCAGCTGCGTAGCCGGCGACGAGGTCATCGCCCTCCGCCGGCGACGTCAGCCGGTGGTTGAACCCGACGACGAACATCGACGCGCCGGCGTCGACGTAGGCCGGTGCGGGGGCGAACGTGCGCTCGACGTCGATCCGCCCGCGGTCATCGAGGACCGGGGGCAGAGCAACGCGCACGACGAGGGACTGCGGGTCGCGGCCGGCGTCCTCGAACGCCGCGCGCAGCGCGGCGACGCCCTCCCGGACCTGGTCCGGGCCGACCCCCACCGGGGTCCAGCCGTCGCCCAGCCGGGCGATGCGGGCGACGTTCGCGGCGGAGGCCTGGACGCCGTAGAGGAGAGGGATGCGGGCCTGCACCGGGCGCGGCCAGGCCGTGAGCGCCTCGAGCCGGACCCCGTCGACGGTGACGTCGAAGGGCTGTTCGCCCCATGCGGTGCGGCACTGCTCGATGACCTCGTCGAAGCGCCGCTGGCGGTCCGACCAGGACAGGCCCACGCCCACGTACTCCTCGGCCTGCCACCCGGTGCCCACGCCCAGCTCGACCCGGCCGGCGGACACGACGTCGAGGGTGGCGATGGTCTTCGCGAGCACGAGCCCCGCCCGCAACGGCGCGAGCAGCACGGCGGTCGACAGCCGGATGCGGGTGGTCACGGCGGCGACCGCCGCGAGCACGGTCAGCGGGTCGAGCCAGGCGGTGTCCGGCGCGTGGCCCCACGGGCCGTACGGGTAGCGGGTCGTGTCCGGCGCCATGACGATGTGCTCGCCGAAGCACACCGAGTGCAGGCCCGCGGCGTCGGCCGCGCGGACGACGTCGAGGAAGGCGGGGACGGTCCCCCCGGGCGCGAGGTCCGGTCGGGCGAAGAGGCAGACGTCCACGTCAGTGCGCTCCCGGCCCGGGCGCCACCACCGTCACGCGCGTGATGCGGTCGACCACCCGGCGGATCAGCGCGAGGGCGGTGTCGGCGCGCTCCAGCGGATGGCCCTCCGGACCGTCCGGCGCCGCGGGTACCGACCCGTCGCGCTGGCGGAACGGGTCGAGCGACGACATCTCGACGACCTCTGCTTCCACCTCGACGAGGTCGACCGTCGGGGGGTCGCCGCTCAGCTGGCCGTGCGCCCACCGGAGCGTCAGCACGCTCCCGTTGCGCACGCCCCGGACCTCGAAGGACTCGGTGTGGCGACCGACCTTGGTCATGCGCGGACCTCGCCCGCGAGCAGCTGCTCGAGCTCGTCGGCGATCTCGGCGATCAGGCGCTGGAGCAGCGCCCGCTCGGCGTGCTCCGTGCGGGCGGCGGCGCGCTCGAGCAGGAACGCCATCTTCACCGAGCCGAGCACCTCCCACCACCGCAGGGCGGCGGCGTCCACCGCGTGCCCGGACGCCTGCTCGTAGAGCGCCCGCCAGCGGGCCGGTTCGACGAGCGCACCGACGCGGCCGGTGCCCACGCGCCAGCAGACGAGCTGCGCCCAGGCCACGTCTTCGATCGGGTCACCGAGGTGGGCCATCTCCCAGTCGAGGACCATGCGGAACCCGTCGGGGAGCCCGGGGTCGCCGTGGCCGTGCAGGACGTTGCCCGTCCGGTAGTCGGCGTGCACGAGCGTCACCCGGTGCGGCGGCGGAGGCAGGTGGGCGCCGAGCCACGCGACCGCGCGGTCGACCACCGGGGTGCGGGCCTGCGGCGTCGCCGCGAGCTCGGTGCTCCAGCGCGCGAGCTCGCGCGGTGCGACGTCCGCGGCCCGCGGCGGCGGACCGAGCACGGGGGTCGCATCGACCGCGTGGATCGCGGCGAGGATTCCCGCGAGACGGGCCGCGAG
>DASZYF010000078.1:0-9585 GCA_035545535.1 Mycobacteriales bacterium
CTCGAGCGCTACGCAGTGGTCGGGGAGGACGACTCCGCCCGGCGGCTGCTCGCGGACCTCACCCGCGCGCCCGGGGCGCCGTTCCGCGTGGTCGGGACGGTCCCGGCGGCGAGCGACCCCGAAGGCCTCGTACGGCTGGCCCGGGAGCTGCGGCTCGACGGCCTGGTGCTGCCGCCCTCGCACCCGCGGACGGGAGACCTCGCCCGCGCGTTCTCCGGGACGGGCATCGACGTCCTCGAAGCGCCGCGCCTGGGCGACCTGGAGACGCGGGTCGCCTCTCTGGCTGTCCTGCACGGGGTCCCGCTGCTGCGGGTCGCCGGCCTGTCTCCTCGCCGCCGCGCCATCCGCGTCCCGGTGCGGGACCGGCTCCGGCACGGCGTCGCGGTGCTCGGCACGCGCGGCATCCCCGCGAGCTACGGCGGCTTCGAGACGTTCGCCGAGGAGCTCGCCACGCGCTTGGCCGACGCCGGGGTCGCCGTCACCGTGTACTGCCGCAGGGCCTACGCGACGGAAGGGAAGCAGTGGCGGGGCGTGCGCCTCGTCACGCTGCCGACGATCCGCTCCAAGTACTTCGACACCGTCGTGCACACCACGCTGTCGGTGCTGCACCTCGTCCTCACCCGGGGGCCGCGCGACGTCGTGCTCTGCAACGCGGCGAACGCGCCCGTGCTGCCGCTGCTGCGGGGCGCTCGGCGACGGGTCGTGCTCAACGTCGACGGGCTCGAGTGGCGCCGGTCCAAGTGGGGAGTGGCCGGCCGGGCCTGGTACCGGATGGGGGAGTGGCTCTCGGTGCGGGCGGCCGCGGTGCTCGTGACCGACGCCGAGGAGGTCCGCACGTACTACCGGGTGCGGCACGACACCGAGTCGGTGATGATCCCCTACGGCGCCGAGCCCATCCCGCGCGGCCTGCCCCTGCCCGCGGAGACGCCGGTCGAGGCGGGGCGCTACGTCCTGTACGTGAGCCGTTGGGAGCCCGAGAACAATCCGCTGCTCGTCGCCGAGGCGCACGCCGCGGCCGGCGCGGACGTCGGCCTGGTCATGCTCGGCTCGGCCACGTACGGGCCTGAGCTCGAGGCCGCCGTCCGGGGTGCCGCCGCGCCCTCGGCCGTCCTGCCCGGACCGCTGTTCGGCGACGCCTACCGGGGCCTGCAGTCCAACGCGCTCTGCTACGTGCACGCGACCGAGGTCGGCGGCACCCATCCGGCTCTGGTCGAGGCCATGGCCGCGGGCAACCTCTGCCTGGTCCTCGACACGCCCGAGAACCGGGAGGTCGCCACCGCGGCGGGCGCGCTGTTCTTCCGGGACCGGGCGGACCTGGCCCGCCTCATCCGCGAGGTCGCCGCGATGAGCCCGGCCGACCTCGCCGCCCGCCGCGCGCAGGCGAGCGCCCACGCGGCGGCCGCCTACTCGTGGGACGCGGTGGTCGCCCGGTACCGGCAGGTCCTGGCAGGACAGGCCGGCGGATGACGGGTTCGGCCGAACGGCCCCCTGACTGAGTCGTCAAGGACGCCGACCAGCCCGCCGACGAGGTGAGGGTGACGGTCCTCGCACCGCCCGGTGGGGCAGCCGTGCCCGCGCAGCGGGACCCGGCCGGACCGGCGCGCCCCGCGGGGCTGCGCGGCGTCCGGGTGCGCCCTGACACCGTCGCGGTCGCGGTGGTGCTGGCGGACTGGGCCTGGCCGCTCACCCACGCCACCGGAGGCCGCAGCGCCGGGGTCATCGGGGCCGGGCTGGTCCTGCTCCTCGCCGCGCTCGGCGTCGTGCGGCCCTGGGAGGTCCTCGCCCGCCGGTGGACCGTGCTCGCCGCGGCCGTGGCGGCCGGCGCGTTGGGGGTCGGCTTCGTCGCGCCCGGCGGCTGGTCGGGGGATGACACCGCGGCCTCCTACGCCCTCGCCGCCGGCACCGCACTGCTGCTCTCGGGCTGGCTGCGCCGGGGCGACACCGAGCGGCGGGCCGTCGCGGCCGCGGGGATCCTGGTCGCCACCGGCCTCGAGCAGTCCCTCCGAGCGCTCAACACCTGGATCGCGGGCGGCACCCCCTCGGCGGCCCCGGTGGGCACGTTCTACTGGCACAACCCGTTCGCGGCGTTCCTCGTCCCCAGCTGCATCGTCGCGGCGGCGCTGGCCGTCTGGGCCGTGCGGCCGCTCGCCGTGCTCGGCTGGGTCGCGGCCCCGATCGCCGCTGCGGCCGTCGTGCTGTCGAGCAGTCGCGCGTCGCTCGGCACGCTGGTGGTCGGCTGGATCGGGCTCGGCATCCTCGCCGTCCTCCATCGCGCGGGTCGCGCGCGCCGGGCGGTTCGCTGGGTCATCGCCTCGACCGCTTGTGCCGCAGCAAGTCTCATCCTCCCGGGCCCGCCGTTCTTCAGCTCGTGGCACTCAGCGCTGGGCGCCGCGGAGGCCCGGTCGGCCGCGGGCGAGACCGTGAGCGCCAACGCCGGCTACCGCGTGCAGTTCTGGCACGAGGCGTGGGCGGTGTTCACCCACCACCCGGTCGCCGGCGCGGGCTTCGGCCGCCTCGGCACCGCCAGCGTCGGCATCACGCCTGCCGGCTGGGCCCGCACGCCCTACGCGCACAACGGCTTCCTGCAGGTCCTCGCCGACGGCGGACTGCTCCTGGCCGTCCCGTTCCTGCTCGCGGCCGCGGTCGCCGTCGTCGTCGGGCTGCGCCGTCTCGCGGGCTTCGCGGGCATGGCGCGGGCGGCGACCGAACCCGCGCCGGCGACCGTCGTCCGGGCTGCGGGCGCGCTCGCGCTGCTCGCCGCGCTGGCTCACTCGGCCGTCGACAACGACTGGAGCTACCCGAGCCTGCTGATCCAGGCGGGCCTCCTGCTCGCTCTGGCCGCCTCCGGAGAGCGGCGGGAGCCCGGCGCCGGGGGGCGCACCGCCCTCGCGCTCGGCGTCGTCCTCGCGCTCCTGGTCGCCGCGGGCGCCGGGCTGAGCCTCGAGCGGCGCCGCACCGACCACGCCGTCGCCCGCGCCGTCGCCGGGCCGTCCGCGAGCGGCATCGACGGGCTCGTCCGCGCTGGCCGGACGGCCTTCGCCGGTGACCAGCCGTGGCGCCTCGTGCTGACCCGCGCCCTCCCCACCGACCCCACCGCGCCGCCGCAGCTCCCCGCCGGGACGGTGCGGTTGGCCCTCGACGGGACCGCCGGCGCGGCGGAGATCGACCCGGTCCTCGCCCTGCAGCGGGCTCGGGCGCAGGCGCTGCTCGGCGACCGTGCCGATGCTGATGCGACCCTGCGGAGGCTCCGCGACGTCATCCGCACAGACCGCCCGATCGGGAGCGACGCCGTGCCCGTCCTCGTCGCGACCGGAGCGATCGATGCGGCCCGGGCACTGGCGGTCGCCGACGTCCGCAGCGCGCTCCAGGCCGATGCCTCGGACCTGTGGCACGACGTCGATGTGCTCGGCCGGGTGCCGGGCTCGATCCAGCAGTACGCCTGCGCGGGTGTCCTCGCCGCCGCGCAACAGGCCATCCCGGGCGGCCTGACCGCCCCACCGACCCCCGCCGCGGGCGATGATTGCCACGCGGTCCTCGACATCCCCGCGGAGGCGACGTCATGAGGCAGCTCGGCGACATCCTGCTCGAAGGCGGGCTGGTCACGAATGCGCAGCTGCAGCTCGCGCTCGAGGAGCAGCAGCGCGCCGGTCGCAGCCTGGGCCGGGTGCTCGTCGACATGGGCATCGTCAGCGAGGCGCAGCTCGTCGCGGCACTCGCGACCCAGATCGGCCTTCCGTTCGTCGACCTGACCGAATACCCGGTCGACCAGAACGCCGTCATCCTGGTCTCGGACAGCGTGTGCCGCAGGCACAATGCGATGCCCATCGGCTTTGACGACGGCGGTCGCCTCATCGTCGCGATGGCCGACCCCGCGAACGTGTTCGCGCTCGATGACATCCGCTCGCTGACCGGGCGCGAGGTCAAGCCGGTCGTCGCGACGAAGGCTGACCTGCTGCAGGCGATCAACCGCTACCACCGGATGGAGGGCGAGCTCGATGACATCTCAGCGAACCTCGACGTCTCCTCCACCTCCGGCACGGACGACCTCGACGCCGTCAAGGAGGTCGTCGACGACGCGCCGATCGTCCGGTTCGTCAACCTGCTCATCACGCAGGCGATCCAGGACCGCGCGTCGGACATCCACATCGAGCCGGCCGAGCGCGACCTCCGCGTCCGGTTCCGCATCGACGGTGTGCTGCACGAAGTGATGCGGTCGCCGAAGACCATCACCTCCGGCGTCATCAGTCGCCTCAAGATCATGGGCGACATGGACATCGCCGAACGGCGGGTCCCGCAGGACGGCCGCCTCTCGGTGCAGACCAACGGCAAGAAGATCGACCTGCGCATCGCCTCCCTCCCCACGGTGTGGGGCGAGAAGGTCGTCATGCGAATCCTGGACAACTCGACCGCGACGCTGGCGCTGTCCGACCTCGGGTTCCGCCAGCGCAACTTCGAGCTGTGGAGGCAGTCCTACGTCAAGCCCTACGGGATGCTCCTGGTCACGGGACCCACGGGGTCGGGCAAGTCGACGACCCTCTACGCGACGCTCAACATCGTCAGCAAGCCCGAGATCAACGTCATCACCGTCGAGGACCCGGTCGAGTACCGCATCCCGGGCATCAACCAGGTCCAGGTGAACCAGAAGGCCGGCCTGACCTTCGCCAGGGCGCTGCGCTCGATCCTGCGGGCCGACCCCGACGTCGTCCTCATGGGTGAGATCCGCGACCACGAGACGGCGCAGATCGCGATCGAGGCCGCCCTCACCGGTCACCTCGTGCTGTCGACGCTGCACACGAACGACGCGCCTTCGGCCGTCACCCGCCTCACCGAGATGGGCATCGAGCCGTTCCTGGTGGGCAGCGCCCTCGACTGCGTCCTGGCCCAGCGACTCGCCCGCCGCCTGTGCGAGAAGTGCAAGGAGCCCTACACGCCCACCGAGGAGACCCTGTTGGCCGCCCGCTTCCCCTGGGAGCCCGGTCAGCCGATCCCCACGCTGCACCGGGCCGTCGGCTGCTCCGCGTGCTCCAAGACGGGCTACAAGGGCCGGCTCGCGCTGCACGAGGTCATGCCGGTGACCGAGCGCCTCGAGCGCCTGGCGGTCGAGCGAGCGAGCGGTGAGGCCATCGGCAAGGCCGCTCGCGAGGACGGCATGGAGACGCTGCGCAGCGACGGATTGGCGAAGGTCGCGGAGGGCCACACGACCCTCGACGAGATCTTCCGGGTCGTGGTGTAGCGCGGTGCACGGACGATCGGCCGTACGGAGCAGGGGCCTCTCCCTCAAGGGGGCCTTCCCGGGGACCGATGCGCAAGTGGACGACCCGCGGGTGCGGGTCGGGCAGAAGCAGACGTAGTCGGAAGCAGCGGGCAACCGCAGGTCGCGGAAGGGCGGCACAGGGTGAGCACCAGCTGGGAGGGTCCCGGGCAGCCGGGGCCCGGGCAGGCCAACCCGTTCGTCTCCGTGCCGGTGCCCGGCGCGCCGAACCCGCCGGCAGCAGCGCCGCCCGGCTTCGCGCCCTACCCGGGCCCGCCGGCGCCGGCCGCTCCGCCCGTCTTCGCGCCGGCTCCGGCGGTCGCGCCTCCGCCTCCGCCGCCTGCCTCCGTCGGCACCTTCGGGGAGGTCGGCACTGCTGCGGCGGACGCCGCGGCGTGGGCCGCCCAGCAGGAGGCCACGGCCGCGGAGCCCGCGCAGAGCAGCGCTCCGTCCCGCACCGCGATCGAGGAGGACTCGACCGCGGAGAGCCTGCTCCTCATCGACCTGCTCATCGAGCTGATGGAGCGTGGCGGCTCCGACCTCCACCTCGCCGCCGGCGCCAAGCCGACCCTGCGCATCAACGGCCACCTGCAGCCGATCGAGGAGCGCGCGGAGCTCACGCCGCCCGTCATCCAGCGCATGATGTACGCGATCATCACGCAGAAGCAGCGCGAGCGCTTCGAGGAGGAGTGGGAGCTCGACTTCGCCTACGCCGTCCCCGGCCGGGCTCGCTTCCGCGTCAACCTCTACCGGCAGAAGGACGCGCTCGGCGCGGCCTTCCGCATCATCCCCTTCGAGATCAAGCCGCTCGAGGCGCTCGGCGTCCCGATGACGGTCGCCAACTTCGCGATGATGCCGCGTGGCTTCGTCCTCGTCACGGGCCCGACCGGGTCCGGCAAGTCGACGACGCTCGCGTCGCTGGTCGACCTGGCCAACCGCAACCGTGCCGACCACATCATGACGGTCGAGGACCCGATCGAGTTCCTCCACACGCACCGCCGTTGCCTGGTCAACCAGCGCGAGGTGGGGGAGGACACCCAGTCCTTCCAGAACGCGCTCAAGCACGTGCTGCGTCAGGACCCCGACATCATCCTGGTCGGTGAGATGCGTGACCTCGAGACGATCAGTGTCGCGCTGACCGCCGCCGAGACCGGTCACCTCGTCTTCGCCACCCTGCACACGCAGGACGCGGCGCAGACGATCGACCGCGTCATCGACGTCTTCCCGCCGCACCAGCAGCAGCAGATCCGCGTGCAGCTCGCGGGCGCGCTGCAGGGCGTCGTCTGCCAGACCCTCGTGAAGACGGCGGACGGCCGCGGCCGCGCCGTCGCGTGTGAGGTGCTGGTGTGCACGCCGGCTGTCCGCAACCTCATCCGTGAGGGCAAGACGCATCAGATCTACTCGGCGATGCAGACCGGCTCGCAGTTCGGGATGCAGACGATGGACCAGTCGCTCGCCGAGCTCGTCAAGAAGGGCCGCATCACCTACGACGCGGCCCTCGAGAAGTGCCACCACGTCGAGGACTTCAAGCGCCTGTCCGGCCGGGCCTGAACGGTCTAGAGGGGTACCCACACGATGAGCACCGCGACGTTCAGCTACACGGTCCGCGACGCCAAGGGCGTCAAGGTCACCGGCTCCCTCGAGGCTGACTCCGAGGCGGCGGTCGCCCGGCGCCTCAAGTCGATGGGCTACGCGCCCATCGAGATCACCCGCGCCAACGCGGGCATGCAGAAGGAGCTCTCGATCCCGGGCTTCGGCCCGAAGGTCAAGCTCAAGGACCTCGCCCTGTTCGCGCGCCAGTTCGCCACGATGATCAACTCGGGCCTCTCGCTGCTGCGCGCGATGACGATCCTCGTCGAGCAGACCGAGAACCCGCTGCTGCAGAAGACGCTGCGCGAGGTGCGCCAGGACGTCGAGCAGGGCAACGCGCTGTCGGCGGCGATGGCCCGGTTCCCCGACGTCTTCCCGAACCTGATGGTCAACATGATCAAGGCCGGCGAGGTCGGCGGCTTCCTCGACCAGACGCTGCTGCAGATCGCGGAGAACTATGAGAAGGAAGTCAAGCTCCGCGGCAAGATCAAGAGCGCGATGACCTACCCGGTCGTCGTGTTCGTGATGGCGATCCTCGCCATCACGGTCATGCTCATCTTCGTCGTGCCGACGTTCGCGTCGATCTTCTCGACGCTCGGTGGCAAGCTCCCGGCCCCGACCCAGCTGCTCGTGACGTTCAGCAAGATCGTGAAGATCGCGATCATCCCGGTCGTCATCCTGCTCATCGCGTTCTACTTCGTGTGGCAGCGCATCAAGCGCGAGGAGCGCGTCCGCCGCGCCCTCGATCCGCTGAAGCTGAAGATCCCCGTCTTCGGCCCGCTGTTCCAGAAGGTCGCGCTCGCGCGCTTCACCCGCAACTTCGGCACGATGCTCCGCTCCGGCGTGCCCATCCTGCAGGCGCTCGACATCGTCGCCGACACCAGCGGCAACATCGTCATCGCCGACGCTGTGCGCGACGTGCAGAACTCGGTCCGTCAGGGTGAGAGCATCACCGCGCCGCTGGCGCAGCACGAGATCTTCCCCGCGATGGTCCAGCAGATGATGGCCGTCGGTGAAGAGACCGGTGCGCTCGACACCATGCTGACCAAGATCGCGGACTTCTACGACCAAGAGGTCGAGGCGACCTCTGAGCAGCTCACCGCGCTCATCGAGCCGCTCATGATCCTGTTCCTCGGTGTGGTCGTCGGTGGCATGATCATCGCCCTCTACATGCCGATCTTCAAGGTCTACGACCTCGTCAACAGCTGATGTCCGCGCGTTCCGCAAGGATCGCGACACGGCTCGGACCGATCGGTCGCAATGCCCTGCAGGGCAGGTACTTCCTGCTCCTGCCCTGGACGCTGGCGTGGCTCGTGGCGCGCCAGCCACGGGTTGAGTACCCGAACGACTGGCTGATCTTCGAGCACTCCGCGCGGGTGATCGCGATCGGCGGCCCGCACTACCCGGGCGGTGCGCTGCACATCTGGGCGAACGAGCCCGCGGCGCAGTTCGGGCCACCCCCGGTGCTGGCCGTCGCGGGGCTGCAGGGCTGGCTGACGCCGACGCAGGCGCGCTGGGTCGCGATGGTGGTGATGGCGCTCGCCGGCTTGGCGATCGTCGCGATGGCCGAGCGCCTGGCCCTGCGAGCCGTCTCTGCTGGTGAGACCGTCCGCGTACGCGCCGTGACCCTCGTCGGAGGAGCAGCTGCGACCGCGGCCTGGTCCACAGGAGTCGGCCTCTACCGCCACATCGACGACGTCATCGCGCTCACCTGCGCAGTGGGCGCGGTGCTGCTCATCGACGCGGCGCGGCGGGGGACCGGTCGGAACGCGTTCTGGCTCGCGGCGGTGCTGCTCGGCACCGGCGCGGCGGCCAAGCCCTGGGCCGTCGTGTTCGTACCCGTGCTGTTCGCACTGCCGCGACCGCGCATCGCGCCCGCCCTCCTGGTCGCGACCGGCACCGCGTTCGCGTTCTGGGTGCCGTTCCTCATCGGCGACCCGCACACCGCGAGCTCGATCGCGAGCTACCCCGTGCCGGTACAGCGAGACTCGGGTCTCCACGCGCTGGGCGTGCGCGCGAGCCAATACCACCCCTACGTCGCCCATTCGGCACCCGGGGCGATCCGGCTCCTGCAGTTCGGGCTCGGGGGCCTCGCGTGCCTCGTCGTCGCCCGGCGCCGCTGGTGGATCGCGGCACCCCTCTCGGGCCTGGCCCTTCGCCTGGCCATCGAGCCTCAGACCTGGCCGTACTACGGCATGGGTCCGGTCGTGCTCTCGCTGCTCGTCGACCTGAGCCGTGGCAGCCGCACTCGGCTCGAGCTCACCGCGCTGGCCCTCGTCGCCTGGTACGCGCTGCCGAACCTCGCAGGTCCAGGCGTCGCGGGGTGGGGCCGGCTGATCTGGGGGGCAGGCGTGGCTGCGTACTTCGTGCTGCGCCGAGAGCCGGGCGCGCCGGATTGTGCGGCGATGTCCATTCCCGCGCAGGTCCGAACGGAGCAGCCACCTGCGGCGGTCGGCGCAATTTCGTAAGAACCCCCCAAGAGGGTTACAGACCGCCGGGACCCAAGACGATCACTGCATCGTCCTGAGCCCCCTTCGGGTGGGGGCTCCGTCCCGGTCCTAGAAAGGCAACACCAATGCTGGCTCGCATCCGCAAGGCGATGCAGGAGAAGGAAGAGGGCTTCACCCTCATCGAGCTCCTCGTCGTCATCATCATCATCGGCATCCTCGCCGCGATCGCCATCCCGGTCTTCCTGAACCAGCGGAAGAAGGGCTACGAGGCCTCCATGAAGAGCGACCTCCGCA
>DASZYF010000079.1:0-9109 GCA_035545535.1 Mycobacteriales bacterium
ACTCGCTCTTGACGGCGCGCTCCTTCTCTGACATACATACAGGCGGCCCGCCTGTAAGTTACCCGCTCAAGGAGACCCTATGGCGCTCGCCCGCCCAATCGTGTGTGACGGCCTGCTCGACGAGCTGGACCGGTTCGAAGCCCTCCTGCGCGACCTCTCGCCGCAGGACTGGGAGACACCGACGCGCTGCGAGGGGTGGTCGGTGGGCGACGTGGCGCGCCACGTCGTCGGGACCATCGCCGACGTGTCCGCCGGCCGGATGGACCGGCTCGGTTCGGGCGACGAGGTGCGCGAGCGTCAGGGCCGCGGCCCGGCCGACCTCGCCGCTGAGTGCGCCGACGTCCGCGCCCAGACCTCGAAGCTGCTGGCACTGTTCGACGACGCCGCGTGGGTGCTGCCCGCACCGGCGGGCTACGACGGTCAGCTGGGCGACGGCGTCGAGGCGCTCTGGTACGACGCGTTCCTGCACGCCGACGACATCCGCGACGCGCTGGGCATGCCGACCGTGCTCTCGCCGGGGCTCGCGGCGGCCTGCTCGCACGTGCAGCTCGAGCTGGACAAGCGCGGCTGGACCGGCGAGATGCCCGACGAGGGCGCCGACGCCATGGACTTCGTGCTGGCCGCGACGGGGCGTCAGGACCCGGCCAAGACGACCGGCAACCCGATCAACATCTACGCCGGCTGAACGCTCCTCGCCACTCGCAACTGCCCCTGCCAACAGGGGCAGTTGCGAGCGACGACGGCGACGACCCGCGCCTCGCGCGCGGGGCGATGCGTGCTAGGCGGCGTCGGCGGCGTAGCGCAGGGCGTCGCGGATCTCGGCGACCTCGGCCGGCGAGAGCACGACGGACCTCTGGTCCAGCCAGCGCTGCAGCTTGCGGGGGCTGACGATGACGACCGGTCCGCCATCGGGCGCCGCCTTGACGGTGAACCCCTTGCCGGCGCGGAAGGCCGTGACCAGCCCGACGACCGGGACCCGGCGCCCCAGGGCGTCGGCCAGCGCCCGCTCGGTGCGCTGGGCGGCGCCACGGACGTCGCGCACGTACGCCTCTGAGCGATGGCCGTGGTGGAGCGCGAACACGCCGCCCGGTCCTACAACGGTCGCGCCCACCACGAACCAGTCCGCCCCCAGCGACGCCCCAGCAGCGGCGTCAGGCGAGGCCCGCTGCGCCGGGGCGAACCACGGTGACAGGGTGGGGGCGAGAGCCATGCTCATCAGTTCGGCGGATCTGGTCGATTTCCGATTGGGCAATTCGGACCAATCGGGCACCGCCGCCGGCCGCGATCAGTGGCCGTGCTCACCCGGCAGGACCCTCCGGATAGGCGATCGTGGGCACTCAGCGCTTGCGTCGCTCTGCCTCTTGATCGGATCACTACCGTCCAACTCGGCGAGGTCTGCTCGTCCGACGTTCGCTCCAGCTGAGTCCGGGTTTTCGATGCAAAGCTCGCCGGGTGCCGATCGGCTACTTCCGTCACGTGCGCTCTGTCCCGACCGCCGACGAGGCCGAAGAGCTTGTGGTCGTGGACGATCTGGCGCGACAGCTCCGGACGCACCTCGAGGCGGCCTCGGACGAGATCGATGCGGTGCACGTCCATGGCGCGGGCAGCAGCGCCGTACAGACGATCGTGTCCCGCCTGCTTCGGGACGAAGTCGGCTTCCACGAAGAACAGGTCATGACCCGCGTTGACGGGTGGGACAGCCTGAACAGGCCTGACTTCATCTACAAGCTCGGGCCGGGGCGAGGGATCCTCGCCGAGGTCGAGCGCGGCGGCACCACGACGAACAACCATGACCTCAAGGACTTCTGGAAGACCCATCTGGCACCAGATGCCCAGCATCTGTTCTTGATCGTTCCGAGGGCCAACTTCAGCGCTGACGGCTACGCGCGGGAGCGCCCATTCGCTCTTGTCAAACGCCGAATCGGCGGGTTTTTCGGCGACCCCCGGCGCGAGGTGGACGTCCTCAGCGCCCACGTCTTCGGGTACGGCCGCGAGGGCGAACGCAGGAGCCGGGTGAGGGCGGCGCTGCCTATATGAGCAATTCGATTGCATCGGCGACCGCCAGCCCCAGGCAGGCGACCGTCGCGACAATCCAGCCGAGGCTGATGTACCGCAGCCGCTGAAGCCGTCGCGCAACAAACCCCGAAGCGACGGCCAATGCATCGGCCGGGACGGTGTATCGGACGTGGTGGGGAAGCCGGAATGGTGCAAGCGCAGCCAGGAGGCCTGCCAGCACGGCGAGTCCGGTAAACCACATCTGCGCGACAACGTCTGACACGCCGGGTTGGCATGGCAGGCTCCAGCGCGTCTCGGCGGGACGCCTGCGAATCCAGCGCTTTCCAGCAACGGGCGATGTCGTCGGGCGAAAGCCTTGTGTCCAGGGTGGAGACAGCAGCTAACCAATCCTGTGCCCGCTGACCAACCACGACAGTGGCAGGCGCATCGCGAAATCGAGCGAGTTCCAAAACCTCAGCCTTGCCGCCCCACAGGAAGACGACGGGCGTGACGGCTTCGGCCCCTACCCAGCTCGTTGCCGACCACAGCCGGAGGTCTCGTGCGTCGGCGGCGGCCGCCTCGGCGGCACTCCAGACGCGTGGCTGTTGATCCGTCCACGGCGTTGCCGACCACTTCGTCTCGATCGCGAAAAGCCCGCCAGGACCAACCAAGACGTGGTCGATGTCTCGCTGTCGAAGCACCAGATGATTGACGTGCTTCCACCCACCCTTGCGAAGCTTCCGCAATTCGCTGGACGTCCATTGCTCAGCGAGGTCGCCCATCATGGTTGCTGCTGTCCCAGAAGCCTGGACGACCCAAAACGCGATCGTGGCGCCGACGAACACCGACCCCCCACCGACGACAATCCCGCGCAAGAGCTGGTTTCGCTGAACCGTGGCTGTCGCGGCAACGATCGCGAGTCCGGCAAGGGCTACGAATAGCAGAGTCGTCCAGTGCTCGCGCACGTATTCGTTCTGGGAAGTTCGGGCCTTACGTCGCGCGTATGTGCCAGCGCGTCTGTCCCCCGACAACGTGTGCTCGCGTCGACCCTGTCGCGACAAGGGTCCGGCGGGCATGGACTGAATTCTGGTCATGACGCACGCGGGATCGCTCGCGCGTGTCGCGGATACGGTGGTAACACCGAGCTGAGGGCGGGGGACGGTTGACGACGACAGGGCGCGGACCCCGCACGGAGCGGCGTCTCGCGTCCGTCCTGTTCGCGGACCTGGTCGGCTTCACCACGCTGGCCGAGCAACGTGATCATGAGGACGTCAGCGAGCTGCTGGCGACGTTCACCCACGAGGTCCGCACCGTCTGCACCCGCTACGGCGGCACGATCGAGAAGTTCCTCGGCGACGGCGTGCTCGTCCTGTGGGGCACCGAGACCGCGCACGAGGACGACGCCGAGCGGGCCGTCCGCGCAGGCCTCGAGCTGACGCGCATCGCCCCGCATCTGGGCCAGCGGCACGGCGTCGAAAACCTCAAGATTCGCGTCGGCATCGTCACCGGCGAGATCACCGTGTCCGTTGGCACCGGCGAGGACCTGCAGGTCGCCGGCGATGCGGTCAACACCGCCAGCCGCGTGCAGGGGGTGGCCAACCCCGGCACGGTGTGGGTCGACGAGACCACCCGCGGCCTCACCGCGGCGTCGGTCACGTTCGCGGACCGTGGCCGGCACGCGCTCAAGGGCAAGGAGCACGAGGTCCACCTCTACGAGGTCGGCTCCGTCGTCGCCGGCCTGGCCGGCGCGCAACGGCAGGACGGCCGCGAAGCCCCGCTCGTCGGCCGCGATCGCGAGCTGCGCCTGCTGCAAGAGCTGTTCCACGCCACCGAGGAAGACGGCCGCGCGCGGCTCGTCGTGATCAGCGGCGCCGCCGGCGTCGGAAAATCACGACTTTCGTGGGAGCTGGAGAAATACACCGACGGCCTCACCCGCACCGTCTGGTGGCACCGCGGCCGCTGCCCCGCCTACGGGGAAGGCATCGCCTACGCCGCGTTCGCCGAGATGGTGCGCAGCCGCATCGGCCTCGCCGACACCGACGACCTCGCCACCACCCGCGCCGCCATCGGCCAGTGGCTGCAGCAGCACGTCGCCGACCCCGACCTGCGCGGCTGGATGACGCCGCGCGTCGAGGCGCTCCTCGCGAACGAGAGCATCCCCGTCACCGATGCCCGCGCGGAGCTCTTCGCCGCCTGGCGCGTGCTGCTCGAGTGCGTCGGCGACGGTGACGACCCGGTGCTGCTCGCGGTCGACGATGCGCACCGCGCTGACCCCGGCCTCATCGACCTTCTCGCGCACCTGGTCGAGAACGCGCAGTGCCCGCTGTTCGTGCTCGTCATCGCCCGGCCCGAGCTGCTCGAGCGCCACCCGTCTCTGGTCAGCGACCACCGGGCGACCGTCGTGCACGTCGAACGGCTGGACGACGCCGCGATGGCCGAGCTCGCCGACGGCTTGGTCCACGAGCTCCCGCCGGCCGCTCGCGACGCGCTCGTCGCCCGTTCGGAAGGGGTGCCGCTCTACGCGGTCGAGACGGTCCGCGCGCTCATCGACATCGCAGCCATAACGCCCGAAGCCGGCGCCACCGCGGCGACCGAGGCCGCGCTGACCACGCTCACCGCGCCGGCCAGCCTGCGTGCGCTCGTCGGCAGCCGGCTCGACGCGCTCGACCCCGGTGCGCGTGACGTGCTGCTCGAGGCGAGCGTCCTCGGCGCGACGTTCACCCGCGATGCGCTCTCCGCCCTGCACAAGACCGGAGGCGGCACCGAGGACGACCTGCTCGACGCGCTGCCGGTGCTCGTGCGCCGCGAGCTGCTCGCCACCAAGCCGGGCCCGCGAGGGCGCGTCGACGAGCTGCGGTTCGTGCAGCTGTTCGTGCGACAGGTCGCCTACGAGCGTCTCTCGCGTAAGGACCGCGAACGGCTGCACCTCGCCGCGGCTACATACCTGCAGTCGCTGCCCGACCCGAGCGAGGAGCTCGCGTCCATGGCGGCGCAGCACCACCTCAACGCACTCGGCGTTGCCAGCGGTGACACGACGATCAGCGTCACGGGCGACGTCGGCCCGGCGCTCGCCGGTCTCGAGCAAGCCGTGGCGCGGTCGCTGCGCCTCGGGGCCGCAGAGCAGGCGCTGCAGCAAGCCCGCATCGCGCTCGAGCTCCAACCGACACCGGACCGCGCCGTGCCATTGCTGCGGTCGGCCGCCCGCGCCGCGCTGAGCCTCGGTCGGCTCGAGGAAGCGCAGCAGCTCGCGCAACGCGCGGGGGACCTCTCGACCGATCCGGTCGACGAGGCCCGAGCGGCTGTCCTGCAGGCTGAATCACTCATCCTCGGCGGCCGCGACACCAGCGCCGCCGTCGCGTTGCTCGCCGGCCGCTTCGACGCGCTCAAGAACAGCGACGCCCACGACGTGGTGCTCACCCTCGCCCTCATGCTCGGCCGCGCACACACCAGCCGCGGTGACCACGCGAGCGCCCGCGGCTACACCGAGCACGCGCTGCAGCTCGCCGACGCCCACGACGACATCCCCGGCCTCATCGACGCGCTCGTGCAGCGCGGCCTGCAGTGGTGCGCCGACGGCATGGTCAAGGGCGGCCTCGCGCTCTTCCAGCAAGCCGCCGACCTGGCCCGCCAGTGGCACCTGCCCACTGCGTCGCTCCGCCCACTGAACAACCTCGCCGCGTTCCAGAACGGCCGCGATCTGCGCGCCGCGATCGCCGCCGGCCGCGAGGCCCACGCCGCCGCGGTGCGCGTGGGCGACAAGCCGATGGCCGCGCACAGCGCGGTGAACCTCGCGCTGGGGCTCTGGACCAGCGGCGAGTGGAGCGAGCTCGACGGCCTGCTCGCCGAGAGCGCGGGCGACACCGGCGCCGCCACCGCCTCCATCACGCACGTCGTCGCGTGCTGGCTCGCGCAGGCCCGCGGGCTGCCGATGCCCGAGGCCGATCCGGCCGTCATCGACGAGCGGAGCAGCGAGGACGAGTCGGTCCGCTGCTGGGCGCTCGCCGCCGAGGCCCTCGAGGCGGCGATGATGCGGCAGACCGACCGCGCCGCCCAGGTGATCCTCGACGCCGTCGCCGAAGCGGACGCGTCGAACGGGCTCGACGACGACTACGTCTACCTGTGGAGCATGGGCGTCGCGATGCTCAGCACGTGGGGCCGCCACGACGACGCGCAGCGCCTCCTCGACCGCGTCGCCTCGGCACCGGCCGGACACGTGTCACCGTTCCTCGCCGCCGAGCTCGCGCGCCTCACCGCCCTGTCGCAGGACCTGCGCGGTGAACAGGTCGACGTCGCGCTGCTGCGCAGCGCCATCACCGGCTACGAGGACTTCGGCGCCGAGCCCTTCGCCGCGGTCGCCCGCGTTGCGCTCCTGCAGGCGCTCCCGCCGGCCGACCCCGAGCGTCGGCCGCTGCACGCGACGTGCGTCGCGGTCTTCACCCGCCTCGGCGCCGCGGCCTGGCTCGCCGACCTTCCCAGCGACCTGAGCGCTGCGCCGGTGCCGCGCCCCTAGTGCTCGCGCCGCTCACGTGGCCTGCATGCGCTCGGTGTGCCGCGAGTCACTAAGACGTCAACCGGTCGTCCACAGCGTCCTACGACCGTCCTGCTCGGTGCCTAAGGACTTCGCCTGAGGCTGAGCGTGAATGCACATGACCGCGTGAACCGCTCTCGGGATGGTCTCCGTGGCTCACGACAGGCGCTCCCACCAAGGGGAGACGCCGGCCACCACCAGGGAGGGACATCCATGCCTCTGTTCATGGACGAGCACGACAAGATCCCCGGCCTCACGGCCGAAGCCATCGCAGGTGCGCACGCGCGCGACCTCGAGGTGCAGGGTCAGTACGGCGTCGACTACAAGCACTACTGGTTTGACGAGAAGACCGGCAAGGCGTTCTGCCTCGTCGAAGCGCCCGACGCCGCCACGGCCGAGCGCGTGCACCGCGAGGCCCACGGCCTGACCGCCGACCGCCTCACCGAGGTCCAGGTCGGCGCCTGACGGGACGCGTGGGGCCCGTCGGTCACCGTCCGGTGACGATCGGGCCCCACGCCTCACCGACGTCCACAAAGTGCTCAGCTGTGCACGGCGCGCGGGGGCACCTCGCCGGGTCATCCCCAACGCGGGACGTCACCCGGCGCGTGTTCAGGTGATCGCGACGACCGTGCTGCGGCATGACCGCCCACGCGACCGACATCACCCTCGCCGACCTCGTGCTGCTTGAGGACGAGCGCATCGCGCACGAGCTGCGCACCCGCGGCCGGCCCGCGGTGCTGCGACTGCGCAGCATCACGATCGGTGAGGTCGACGCCGCGCTCGTGCGGCTGCGCGACTGCGAGCCGTTCCCCGACGACGGGCTGGCCGCGCGGATCCTCGTCGGTCTGGGCGACGTCGTCACCCGCGACCTCGCGACCGTCGTGCACCCCGATGACATCGGCGTCGCGCAGCTGCTCTGGCACGACCTCGCGACCCGCGCGCCCGAGGGCTACGCCGCCGCGCCGTGGACCATCCGCGCTGTCCTCTGCTGGCAGCAGGGCGACCGCCGCGGGGCGCTGCGCGATGCATGGGCGGCGCTCGAGGACGATCACGACTACACGATGGCGGGCTACCTCGTGCAGGCCTGCCGGCACGACCTGCCGATGCCGGCGGAGTGGACCGACGGCACGGTCACGCGGCGCCGCAACCGCCTCGGCGGCGCCTGTCGGGAGTAGAAGGGGAGCACCTGCGGTTGCATGGAGACGTGAGCCGTCACGTCCTGCCCCTGTCGATCCTCGACCTCGCGCCCATCCCGCGCGGAGGAACCGCGAGCGACAGCTTCGCCGCGAGCGTCGCCCTCGCACAGCTCGCCGAGGAGCTCGGCTACGAGCGGGTCTGGTACGCGGAGCACCACAACCTGCCGAGCATCGCGTCGTCCGCGACGAGCGTCCTGATCGCGCACGTCGGTGCGCACACGCAGTCGATCCGGCTCGGCGCCGGCGGCATCATGCTGCCCAACCACTCGCCGCTGATGATCGCCGAGCAGTTCGGCACGCTCGCTGCCCTGCACCCGGGACGCATCGATCTCGGGCTCGGGCGCGCACCCGGCTCGGACCAGATCACGCAGCGGGCACTGCGCCGCGCACCGACGGCCGCGGATGAGTTCCCGCACGACGTGCTCGAGCTGCAGGGCTACTTCGCGGGCCAGTCACGGCTGCCCGGCGTAGACGCGATCCCCGGCAAGGGGGCCGACGTGCCGCTCTACATCCTCGGCTCGTCGCTGTTCGGCGCGCAGCTCGCGGCGGCGCTCGGCCTGCCGTACGCATTCGCATCACACTTCGCGCCGCAGGCGCTCATGCCCGCGCTCGAGGTCTACCGACGCGACTTCCGCCCGTCGCCGCAGCTGGACAAGCCCTACGCGATCGTCGGCGCGAACGTGGTCGCCGCGGACACCGCGGAAGACGCACAGCAGCAGGTCGACGTGATGCGGCGCGTGCGCGCGGTGACGTTGTTCGGCCGGGGTCGCGAGTACAGCGACGAGCTGGCCGACGCGCTGCTCGAGGCCGGCGCGAGCGCGCAGATCGATGCGATGCTGACCTACTCGGCCATCGGCACGCGCGACGACGTGCGCCGGTTCCTCACCGGCTTCGCCGAGCAGACCGCGGCCGACGAGATCATCACCGCCCACCACTCGCCGACCACCGAGCAACGCCTCCGCAGCGTCACCCTCCTGTCCGAAGCGATGTCCCGCTCCTGACACCGGTGGCCTAGGAGCCGCCGGAGGAGGCGACGGATCCGCCGCCTCCGGACGTGGCGAACGTGCCGTCCGTCGAGGTGTTCGCCGTCGACGACGTGGTGGAGCTGTTCGTCGTGGTCGTGGACGAGGTGCCGCCGCCGCACGCGGACGCGCTGACGGCGATGCCCCCGACCACGGCAGCGGTGGCGAGAGCGGTGCGGGCACGGGATCGCTTCATGGGGCCCACCATCGGTCGCCGGCCTGAAGGCCGCGTGAAGCGCAGGTTCGGGAACCCCTAGACGTGCGCGAGGCCCCGGCGTCTGTGCCGGGGCCTCGAGGGGAGACGAGCGGTGCTCAGTCGTCCCAGGGACCGAAGTCGTCGATCATGTCGCCGCCTCACTTTCATTTCC